>JAFULP010000092.1 GCA_017473285.1 Clostridia bacterium | reverse complement strand
TAGGTATATTTATTGTGCTTAAATTTGTACATCCGGCCAAATGCTGTACCAACAATAGTTGTTACCCCCTCTTCTATTGTCACATTTATTAAACCAGTACAGTCTTGAAATGACTGAGCACCAATATTTTTTACACTACCTGGAATTTTTATATCCTTTAAATTTATACACTCTCTAAATGCTAATTGTTCAATAGCAGTAACAGTATTTGGTATATTTATAACATTCAAATTACTGCAATAAGCAAATGAACCATATCCAATACTTGTCAAACCATCTGGAAGGGTTATCTTTTTTAAGCTCGTACAATGTGAAAATGAGCTTATACCTATAGTTGTTACTCCATCAGGAATATTTATATTATTTAAATTTGTACATTCACTAAAACAAGTATTTTGTATATTTTTCAATCCTTCACCTAATTTTACAGCACTTAATGTTGTACACTTTTGAAATGCCCCCCCACCTATAGTTGTAGCATTAGAAATATTTATTGCATTTGGTAAACCCATACATTCAGCAAAAGCATAACTTCCTATACTTGTGACACTATTTGGAATATTTATCTTTGTTAATGTAGTTGTTCCACGAAATGCTGAATTTCCAATTGTTGTAATGGTATTTGGTAATGTAAAACTTGTGAAAGTATTTTCCACATTAGAAATTTCAGAATCCCAACTCGAAGAATCTTTTAGCCCAAATGCCGAATTGCCAATTTCAGTTACAGTATACTTATTTCCACTTGAATCAACATATTCATATGGAATAACCACATCTTTCACATAAGTTGTTCCATCTTTGATTACCGCTGTATATTTCGTTGCCGAACCTTTGTAAGACGTTTTTACTGCATATGAATCTTTCACTCCGCTAATCGTCGCAGTTTGTCCATCTTTATTTACTGAAAATGAAAAATACTTTGAATCTGTTGGAACAATATTTTTATTTCCATAATATTTTTCTCCTGGAGTAATCACATAATGTGCAAGTTTTTCTTCCATCTCATACTCGCCAATTGTAATTGTTCCAGTCTCTTTGTCAACTTGAGATTCATTATCTATCAAATTTTTCTCAATCAATTCTTGAATTATAATTTCCATTGTAACATCTTTTCTCATCTCTGCCCTAATAAGCTCAACTTCAATTTGCTCTTCAAGCTCTTTCATCTCAGCTGCTGTTTTTGTTGTTTTAGCTTGATTAATCAAACCTTTGCTACCAGTTAAACTTTTAATTCCAACTCCGGCCAAAGTTGTCATAATAACTATTGTCACAATTAGCGAAATTAAAGTAATCCCTCGCGATACATTTAAAAAATTCTTTTTTAAAAATTTTGTCTTGGACATAAATTTTCCTCCATTTTCTTTTGAATATTCTTATAATGTTAGTATATTTATAAAATAATTTTTTGTCAATATTTTTACCCCATATATCCTTTTTTAAAAGATAAAAAATAAGGGGCTCCCCCCTTATTTCTATTCATAAACCGGCCTGAAAATATACAATCCATCTTCACAATAAAGTTCTTCAAATTCCATATCATAGCCACGTTCATTTATATCATTTTTCACTACAATATAGTCAATTCCCAATTTCTGCAAATCACGATAATTTAGCCAAATAACCATATTATCTGCTGCAGCTAACGCAATATGTGTTTCCTCGTCTGTTATATTAATATTCATATGCTCATATCTGTTATACATTTGTTCTTGAGCTTCTGCATTTTCGCCAAGCAATAATTCAAATAATGCAAGATTCGGATACACATTTGTTGAATCTATTGTGCGAAGCCCATTTGCAACCATATAATTATTAAGATAAATTCCTGTGTCATCACCAAGCCACAATGCATCTGGGTGCAGCTCTCTTATTTCCGCAAATTTTGAACAAATTGGCTTTTTGTAAATTATATCAGTTGTACGAATCACAGGATTTACAGCAAGACCTGTCACAAGCGCAATAAACATAAGTACATATAATAAAGCATTTCTAATTTTCTCTTTGTCAATGTTAAATATTCCAAATATTGCCGTACCAAATAATACAGCTGAAATTAGTATTTTTATCCATCCAAAATATCCTGGAATATTGCAAGTTACAACTGCTTGATACATCATATAAGCAACTGCTAAAACTGGCAAAATATAAGTAACTTTTGCATTTAGCCATTTTGTATCTTTGTCCATAGCACCTAACAAATAAATTAACATATAAATTTGAATTGTGCCTAAAGCAATTGTCGCTCTTTGAGCTGTTGTCATTGACATTAGAGACAATTTTGCCAATATTTCTGGGAATCCCCATTTGCACCAAATTGTCAAAAATATACTTACAACAGTTGCTGGAATTAAGAATTTCCAATGTTTTTTGTCTTTTCTATTAAGCACTAAAAATACTATTGATAATAATATTGGCAATGGATAAAATGACAACATACTTGATGCTTCACACGGATTTGGTGAATGTTTATATGCAAAAAATATATTATAAAAATATGCATACAAAATTGTTGCTCCACCGCCAACTTCACGTCTTTTTCCTGGATATGCAGTATTCATTGTTGCCGCAATTGTGTCTCCTGATAACATAAACCAACGAACAAGTAAGCCTGCAACACAAAGTAAAGTCACTCCAATTACTGTTAAGTCGTGTAAATTAATTTTGTAACCATTTTTGAAATTTTTTATCAAAATCCAAATAAATAAAGCCAAAAATACATATGCAAATGATACTTGCCAAGCTGGATATAATATGAAAATATACGAAGTTATTGCAACAATTTCTCCTAGCCCGCATAAATATTTGACACTTTTT
>JAFULP010000091.1 GCA_017473285.1 Clostridia bacterium | reverse complement strand
TAAAAGATTTTGAAAACAAAAAAGTGTTTGAAAGTTGTATGCCTATTGAAGTGATGGCTAAACGTGGGGAAGATGCAATTCGTTTTGGTCCACTTAAACCAGTTGGGCTTATGGATAAGCGTACGTGTATTAAGCCTTATGCGGTGGTGCAACTTCGTAAGGAAAATGTTGAAGCCAATATGTATAATATGGTAGGATTTCAAACCAACCTCACATTTCCTGAGCAAAAGCGTGTGTTTAGGCTTATTACAGGGCTAAACAATGCCGAATTTTTGCGTTATGGGGTAATGCATCGCAACAACTTTATTAACTTTCCAAAAGTGTGTGATGTGTATAGTAGGCTAAAAACTAACAATAATATATTTATTGCTGGTCAACTTAGTGGGGTGGAAGGTTATGTCGAAAGTATAGCAAGCGGACTATATTGTGCCATAAATGTAGCCAATATGCTATCAAATAAACCATTAATCAAATTATCTAACCATACAATTATAGGTGGCTTGTACGAATACTTGATTAATGCTAACACCGAGCATTTTCAACCAATCAATGCCAACCTTGGCATACTTGCACCAATTGAAATGCGTGATAAACTTAAACGCAATGAAATGTATGCCCAAAGGTCAAGGGAAGAAATTAGTTTAATAATTAATTCAAAGTAAACAATTGGAGAAACAAATGAGTAACACAATAGAAATGATAAAAAGATATGTTCCTTACAACGAACAAGAAGAAAAAGATAAACAATTCTTTATTGATTGCGAAAATATGTTTGGTCAAATTTTAACTAGGGATAACAATTTTTGTCATCTATGTAGTGCAGTATTCGTAGTAAATAAAGAAAGAACAAAAACATTATGTATATATCATAATATCTTTAAGTCTTGGACATTCCCAAGTGGGCATGCGGATGGAGATGATGATATGATGTATGTGGCAGAAAAAGAATTGAAGGAAGAAACTTCTATAACAAATTATAAGCCAGTTTTAAATGAGCCTATTTCCATTGACAGTCAAGGGATGTTTAGCCACTACAAGCGTGGAAAATTTGTTAATGCACATATACATTTGAATGTAACTTATTTGTTTGAAGCGGATGAAAATCAAGAAACAAAGATAAAAGAAGATGAAAATAGCAATATATCATGGCTTACATTTGATGAACTTTTGGAAAAATCAACTGAGCCACATATGAAATATATTTTTAATAAGATTATAGAAAAAATAAAAAAACTAGATAAATAAAATACACTAATTAAAAGGATATAATTATGGATTTTAGAGCGACAACAATATTAGCCGTTAAAAAGGACGGCAAAACTGTAATGGTGGCGGATGGTCAAGTAACACTTGGTCAAAGCATTATTGCAAAAACTACTGCACATAAATTGCGTAAAATATACAATGACAAAGTTATAGTTGGCTTTGCTGGTGCGGCAGGCTATGCTGTGCTACTTTGTGAAGAATTTGAAAAGTGTTTAAATAAATTTTCAGGCAGTTTAATTCGCAGTGCGGTAGAGTTTGCTAAAAATGTACGCACAATGCCACATGGAAGTAACGAAGATGTTATGATGTTGGTAGCGGATAAAGATACACTACTTATGCTAAGTTCATCAGGTGAAGTGCTAGAGCCAGAAGGCAATGTATACTCAATTGGTAGCGGAAGCAATTATGCCTTAGCAGCGGCAAAGGCGTTACTTCGCAATACCGATATGGACGCTATGAGTGTAGCCAACGAAGCGATGAAAATTGCAAGCGAAACTTGCGTATTTACAAACTCAAATTACACTTACGAGGAGATTTAATTATGATGACTTGTAAAGAAATTGTTAATAAACTAGATGAATACATTGTAGGTCAATACAAGGCTAAACGTGCGGTGTCAATTGCTTTGCGCAACCGTTATCGTCGTAGCCAACTACCTAAGGAAGTGCGTGATGAAATTATGCCTAAAAATATCATACTTAAAGGGCCTACTGGCGTGGGTAAAACTGAAATTGCACGCCGACTTGCCAAACTTGTAAATGCACCATTTGTAAAAGTGGAAGCCACCAAGTATACCGAAGTGGGTTATGTGGGCCGTGATGTTGAAAGTATGGTGCGTGACCTAGTGGAAGCCAGCGTACGCATTGTCAAGGCCGAACAAGCTGAAAAAGTGCGTGAAAAGGCATTGGTGTTGGTAAACAAACAGATTAGAGATTTGTTGTATCCACTAAAAAAACAATTAAAGCCAGAAGATATGGATACCGAAACATTTAAGGCACAATTTGATGCAAGTTTTGAAGGCGGACTATTTGACAACGACACTATTGACATTGAAGTTAACGAGCAACCTAAGCCATTTAATATTCTTGAAGGTGGTGCGGGCGAAATTAATATTGGTCAAATTGTAGGCGGAGTGTTTAAAGGCAACCGCAAAACTAAAAAGATGACAGTTAGTCGTGCAAGAGAAGTGCTTGTGGACGAAGAATGTGATAGATTAATCGACCAAGATAATGTAAACAAAGAAGCAATATATCGTGCCGAACAAGAAGGCATTATATTCATCGACGAAATTGACAAAATTGCCGCCAAAAAAGCAAATGGTCAAGATGTTTCTCGTGAAGGTGTGCAAAGGGATAT
>JAFULP010000090.1 GCA_017473285.1 Clostridia bacterium | reverse complement strand
TTCGTATATTTCTTTATTATTCTTTGTCATATATGTTGTTATCATAACACAATTTATTAAATTTGTAAAGAAAGTGCCTAAATTTCTTTGACAAATTATTTTGTTGCGTGTATACTTGAATTAAATAGTTATGTTTTATACGCAATAAACGCATTGTTATTCGTATCATTCTAATTATTTAGGGGGTTATATGGAATTTTTGAACAAAATGAAATCACGTGAAATTACTGAGATGATTTTAAAAACCATTGCTGCTGTAATTGTTGGATTTATCCTTATTTTCCTAATGGAAGGTATGATTTACGGCATTTACATGAACAAGATTAAGGATAACACTACATCTCAATATGCCGCTAGTGATTGCATTGCTTATTGTGAAGAAATTGCCGATGACGAATTCAGGGTTTACCTACATAACACCGTTTCAGGTTCTTGGCATGTAAAGATGCTTAACTCATCTAAAGCTGAAATTGAAGCAACTGGTTATGAAAAAGTTGTGTGGGACACTCCTAATCCATTTGATGTAAGCATCAATGGTGTACATTATGTTGTGATGGCTGTGTTTATTGTGGCTATCCTTGGATTGTATGGTTGGAGAGTTTACAAACTTAATCGTGAATACGCAGGCTTTGCAAAGAAGTACAATAAGACTGGTAAATTATTTGCTTAATAACAACAAAAACTCGCTATCAAGCGAGTTTTTTTATGCATAAATTTTACTAACCGTATATCAATTGCACTAATTTTTACTATTTTAGGGTGTCTTTTGATGTTGCTAAGTTGTGATGTAAACACAATAATATATTTTAGCATAATTATTTATTATACATAATTTAATTTTAAATGTAAAGCGTTTAAACAAATTTTTCAAAAGGTATTGACAAATGCCAAATTTGCGGTATAATGTTGATAATTTCTATAAATAAAGGATTGTGTAGTATATGAAAAAGTTTTTAATGTTTTTAGTGGTCACAATTGTTACTGTATGTATAGGTATGACATTTTATCAATTTGCTAAAAATGATGAAGTGATTACGGTTAACACTCAAACAATATATATTAACTATGGCGACAAGTTATCATTGGACGACATTGGTTTTTCTCGCAAGGAAGCCAGCAAGGATACCAAGATTGACTTTAATGCTGGTGGCGATGAAGTTACCTCAATTATTAAGTTTGATGAGGCAACACAATGCTATATTCCTACCCCAAAAGGTGGTTCTACAACCATTAAAATTTCTACAAGCAATTATAAATACAAGTCTTTCACTATTGATGTTATAGTTGGTATCGGCACTGAGGAATACCCTTATTACATTTCTAATGAAGCACAATTGTTTGATATTGGTTATAAATATGCTTTGGATGCGCATTTTGAGCTTGTTAATGATATTAATGTTAAACAAATGCACGACCCTATTGGATTAGTTGACGGCAAATATAATGAATTTGCTGGAAGCTTTAATGGCAACTATCACACTATTAGTAATCTAAAAGTTAATAAGTGTGATTTCGGTGGATTGTTTGGAATAATTGGCTCTAACAGTTCGGTGTACAACTTGAATGTAGACAATGCTGTAATAGAGGGTTCATACTTGCGTGCTGGTGCGGTTGCTGGTATTTGCTATGGCACAATTAACAAGGTTGTAGTGTCTAACGCAACTATCACCAACACACAATTTTGGGGTTATACAGGCGCTGTTGTAGGAGCATTGCAAACCGATAGCACCAATGGTGTTACGGCTAGTATTTTAAGAACCTATGCTTATACTGACCAAGAAAAAGTTATTACCGCAAATAGCGATATGGGCGGTTTGGCTGGATATATGAATTCAGCAATTATACATGCTTGTCACACTGATTTGCAATTGGTTAACACTTCTCACACATCTGCTGGTGGCTTGGTGGGTATGTTATATATTGACCCTAATACATATATTCGTGAAAGTTATAGCATTTCACAAATTCACGCAAGCGGTGCTGTGGGCAACCTAATAGGTCAAACTGAACTTGCTAGCGGTGTAAAACTATATGAAATCACCAAAGAATTGGTTTTTGTGGGATTGTATTATGACAATTCATTAAACACATTTAAAGGTATCGGTAGTGATGATAATAATATTTCTACTGCTACTAGATTTGCTGTAAATGGCAGAAGCCCTTCTGAATTAAAAACTAAGTCTACATACATCTACTATGTAAACCATGCCAACAATATTGTTTACTGGGATAAAGTTTGGCACATAGTGGACGGTGAATATCCAACATTAACATCTGCTACTATGTTTGATGATGTTGTAATTGGTGGAGATAACACATCAACATCAACTCCTGATATAACCAATCCTTCCACTCCCAGTGTGGATGCAATCATCATATCTACCAAACAACAATTAATAAATGCATTTCAAAGTTCAAGTTCTGTAAACGGAAACTATATACTTAATGCAAATATCGACTTACAGGGAACTACTTGGACACCTGTAAGTTTTTCTGGAACTTTTAAGTCTAGCGAAGGCAAGTGTTATACTATTTCAAACTTTATTATCAACACTTCTAAATTATATGCTGGATTCTTCTATACATTATCTTCTGCAAATATTAGTAACATCAAATTTGAAAATGTATTTATTGAAAAAAATGGTTTAAATGAAACTGCGGGAATTTTAGTTGGATATGTTTGTGGCAACACTACAATTGAAAATGTTAATGTTGAGGAAGCGTTAATTTCTGCACACGCCAAATATGCTGGCGCAATTGCTGGATATATTGGCAATACCATTACCGAACTTAACAATTGTCAAGTTAAAAATTTAGTTATCAACAATGCCTTAAATATCGGTGGTATTGCTGGTTATAGCGCAGAAAATGTATTTATAAGTAACTGCAATTTATTAAACGAAAATAATTTAATAAGCGTTGACCGCATTGGCGGAATTGTTGGTGTAAATCATGGCAAAATTGATAATTGCTATATTTACGGAAATATTAATTCAAGTTCTACAGCATCTGCTGCAGGCTACTTTGGGGGCTTGTGTGGCGTTAATTATGGCTTGGTTACCGACTCAATAAGTTATGCCAAAATTAATGTTACAAACACCGCTCCTGCGTCAAGTTCAATATACTATTTTGTTGGCGGATTATGTGGATATAACATTGGTTCGTTTGTAAGTTGTTGTGCATATGCTAACGAATACGCTGGAAATCCATCTTCAAGTATTACATACATTGGTGGATTAACTGGTTATAACAAAGGTAATTTAAGTTATTGTTTGGCAAATGTGCTTAATGTTGGCGCTGTAAAATCTAATATTATTGTAGCCGGTTTAACTGTATACAATTATGGTGGCAATATTTTTGGATGCGCAAGCATGTGCAACTTAAGTGGCTATCAAGTGGCAGGACTAGTTCGCTCAAATGGAAATAATGGAATTATTACATCATGCATGGCTAGTATGGATATGAATTCTCGTGCAACATACAAGGGTGCACAAGTTGCAGGTTTGGCTTATGAAATATCTAGTGGAACTATTAACAACTGCCTTGTAAATGCAAATTTGAGCAGTTTATCAACTGATGGATGGGTTGCAGGCTTTGCTGGATTTATGCCTTGTATTGACGACAAATATGGCTCAATATCTTACTGCATTGCAAATGTTTCATTTGATGGCTCTACTACTGCAAATAAATATTTGGATATTGCTCAAGATGGATTAATGAAAAAGCGTAGAACCACAGGAACTATTACTCATTGCGTAATCAATGAAGAGGCAAAAACTGATGATGTAATTATTTCTGAATATAGCAAATTCTTGTGGATAACTTATGATGCTGGCTCTAATTCAAATTATATCGTTACAAATAATAATGCTATTAAAGATATAAACACTTATCTTGACCCTGACAAATGCGACTTTGACATCAAATCGGGCAATGGTACTTCGGTTTGGCTGTATTCAACCGAATTTAGCACACCAATCCCTCGTGCAATCTCAGTTGTGTTTGAATTTTAATATTATCAATATTAACAAAACTTCTAGTAATTGCTAGAAGTTTTTTTATTTCAATGTTGATTAGAATATAATTATATGTTATAATGTTGGTATGAAATTAAATATATTAAAATCATTAAATTTAAAACATTCAATCGATAACACTATCTCCATCATCAAGCAATTGGGCGATAGTGATATTTGTGTGGTTGTACCAGACAAATTAAGTGCAACTATGGAAAGATTGATTTTTGAAAAACTTGATATTGATTGTAGTTTTAACATCAATGTATCCACGCTTAACCGCCTTAGCAAAAATATTTTGGCTGAAACTAAAGCCAAATACAAAACCATTTCAAAAATTGGTGGAATTATTTTGCTAAAAAAGGTTTTAAGTGAAAATGCGGAACTTATTACAAGTTTTAAAAACGATAAGCATTCCTATGCGTATAGCAATGAAATATACAAAACTTTAGCCCAATTAAAGGCGTGCCAATTAACAAGTGATGAGTTGCTTAAATATCAATGTGAACTTAAACCATTGCAACAAAAAATTAATGATTTGGGAAATATATTGGAATTATATAATGACGCAAAAACGGGTGTGTTGGACAATTCCGATACTTTAACCCTTACTTGTATGATGCTTGACAAAAGTGAAGTTGTTAAAAATACATATTATATTTTTACTGGATTTGATGATTTTACATCTCAAGGATTTGACTTAATTGAACGACTAATTAAGTGTTGTAAAGGTGTATATGTAAACACTTATACATCGTCAAATTATAACAAAAATATTTATTATCAAGATGTTTTTCATAGGTTAACATCCATGTGTCAAATACTTGGTGTTCAAGAAAATATTATCGATTTGCCTTATATTGATGACAGTTTACACACATATCTAACAAAAAATTTGTTTGCCTTTAACAAATTGAATTATATTACAAAAGATAACGACAAAATCAAATTATATCAAGCGCAAAATATCATCGACGAACTAGAATTTGTTGCCCGTGATATACGAAAAAAGGTTTTAAACGGTGCTAGATATAAAGATTTTGGAATTGCGGTGTTTAATTTAAACAATAATGTTGACATAATTAAGCAAGTATTTAGCAAATATGAACTATGCACATATATTGATACTCAAAAAGCATTTTCATCAACTTGCGTGTACAGATTTTTTATTAACCTTTGGCAATTGTACTTAAAAAATTATGACACCTTAAATCTCATTGAATTTATCAATAACCCTTTTATCATTCTACCTGAAAATCATAAAGCGATGATAATACAAACAATTAAGCGATTAAATTATCGTGGAAATTTATCCAACCTTGATTGTAAAGATGATGAAATTAATGCGTCTGTTAAAATGTTAAGCGATGTTTTAACAACCTTTTACATTGATACCAAAACTGATATTAATACGGTTGTGGATTGGCACGATAAAGTCATTGAGCAATTAAATATGTTGGACATTGTTGAAAAATTAATGGAGCAATTAACTGATACTTATGACCAAAAAATATTGGCTCAAGCAATTAAATCTTCCAACCAATTGTTAAATGAAATCCGTGAGTTTTACCCTACATCAACGCTAGAGGAAATATTAGATATTTACACCCAAGCGGGTATGGAACAAACAATATCACCATTACCACTGAGTGCCGACTGTGTGCAAATTGTGGACGCCAACGAAATTTTGACCAGTTTTAACAACTTGTATATTGTCAATTGTTCGTCATCTACTGCCCCTAGTGTGTTGCAAGATGTAGGCATATTGCTTGACAAAGAATTAACTTATGTGCAACTATCTCACAACATCGAGCCTACAATTGCTAGGATGAACCGCCTAAACAAATTTAAATTATTTAATAGTTCGCTAATGTTTAATCAAAATTTGTGCATTACAATGAGTTTGTCTTCCCCTAGTGAAACCAGCCCATTAGTAATCGAGTTAAAATAAAGGATCTTTATATCAAACGGCAACAACGACGAAGCGAATATATCTTACATTTATCCCAATCAAATTAAAACGGAAGAAAAATATGCCCCACTTAGCATCTGGGATTTGATTGAATACACATACACCAACCATATCAAACTTAGCGACAGCATCCGTAATATAGTGGAAAGCAATAAAATTTTATCACCTTCAAAAGAAATTTGTGTTTCATCCACATATACACAACTTAGCGAAATATCCGCAAGTGCATTAGAAACTTACTTCCAATGCCCGTTAAAATATTTCTTTAACTATGTGTTAAAACTAAAAGACCCTATTTCAAGCGATATTGAAATGTTAGATATAGGAAATATATTGCACGATTTGGCTTACAAATATTATTTACGCAAAGATAGACTAACACTTGATATTCACAGTTTTTGCCATACAACAATACACCAAATAATTGAAAATGATGAAAAATTGCAACAACACATCAATAACCCTATATTAATTAATTTGATTGCTGAAGCCGAGCGTTTAATCACTCACCTACGCAACTTAGATGCCAATAGCAAATTTATGCCAACATATTTTGAAAAGGCTTTTGGCTCAAATCGTTCCTTCCCAGCCCTACAATTAACTGACAATGTAAGTTTAAAGGGCAAGGTTGACCGAATTGATATTTTTGAAGATTATTTTAGAATTATTGACTACAAATCAGGTAATGCTGACGCTACTTTGGCAGAGTTGTATTATGGCAAAAAACTCCAATTATTCTTGTACGGTTTGGCTATTGCAAATGCAACGGGTAAAAAATTGAGCGGAACATTTTACTTGCCTATTAAAAATGTGTTGGAAAAGGCTGATAATAACGAAAATATCTATAAATTAATAGGTTTTTATACTGATGATAGTGATTTGGCTAGTGCGTATGATATAAATATTCAAACTAATTTAAAAAGTGATTATGTAAATATGAGTTTAAAAAAGGACGGCACATTGTCCAAAAAAAGCGACAAGGTTTTGTCCCCTGCTGAAATTGATAGATTGTTGCAATATTCTAAAAACATTTCAATTCAAGCATTAAATGAAATATGTTTGGGTATATTTAAGGCTTCACCATTAAAATTTAGCAATATTCAAAATGCTTGCACATACTGCCCATATTTATCACTATGTTCAAAACACAGCAATGACATTTGCTTTAGAGATGTACGCAAAGTAAATAAAGATAGTTTTTTAGGAGATGAAAATGAGTAAAACGAAAGATTTTGACCCACAACAAAAACTTGTATTAGATAGCACTAGCCAGCACCAATTGGTAAGCGCTAGTGCTGGCAGTGGCAAAACCACTGTTATGATCCAAAAAATTGTTAATCTACTATTAAATAACCAAGTTAACACCGACCAATTGCTAGTTGTAACTTTTACAAATCTTGCATCTATTGAAATGCGTGATAGGTTGGTGTCAAAAATTGGCAAAGCGCTTGTTGAAGCCGACAGTGACGAGCGAAAAACTGAAATTCAATTAATATTAGACAGCATTGAAACGTCTTCAGTGGACACTATTGACGGATTTTGTTCAAAAATGCTAAAAAAATACTTTTACCAAGCCAATCTTGACCCTGAAATTAAAATAATATCTTCGTTTAGTCAAGAATATTACATAAACAAAGCGCTGGATTTGTCAATTAAAAAATTTAGTGAAACTAACGAGCAAGATTTAATTGTGTTGTTAGATATTTTTGAAAAGAAATCTCGCAGTTTGGATAACTTAAAAGATTGCCTATTAAAAGCCTTTAACTATTGTGTTTGCCAAAAAGATTATATTAAATTCTTAGACAATGTACTGCTTCAATACAAGGACCTATCGTCCCCTTCTGCCCAATATTTAAATGAATATATTTGTGCTAATGTTTATGATAATGTGCGAGGCATTTTAACTCAATTACACAACTTTACCGATTTCCCAAAACTTCATAAGATGATGGACTCTTTTACTTGTCATTTGTTAAATGTTAAGCGTGAAAATTGTTTGATGGACAACGCCAAAATTTTAAGCACTTGTCCTGTGTGCAACTTTACCAGCACTGAGCGAATTGCCAAAGATGATTATGGTTATGAAAAATTAAAACACCACACCGAACTCTTGCGCAATATTATTGCCGAAACAAAGTTTTTGGATGCATTGCAAGGAGATGTTTATTTAAATCAAATTTCTACACATTTGCTAAGTTTTATAAATTTGCTTAGATTGTTTATCCAAACATATGACAATCTAAAGCATGAAAATGGAGTAATGGATTTTGGGGATTTGGAGCGTAAAATGCTCGACTTGTTAAAAAATGATGCCATAGTTAAGGATTTTCATAATACTTACAAGTATGTTTTTGTTGACGAATATCAAGACATTAACCCTATGCAAGATGAATTAATTAATGCATTGCTTTGCAAATCAAGCAATTTGTTCCTTGTGGGTGATGTTAAGCAAAGTATTTATGGGTTTAGGCAATCTACTCCAGAACTATTTATTCAAGCCTACAAAAACTATAAGCAAGACAATAATAGCGGAACTGCTTTTGATATGAACATCAACTTTAGGTCTGCACCCGAAATTTTGAAATTTAACAATGAGATTTTTTCGCACCTAATGACTGAAAAAGAAGCCGACATCGACTACGCCAACACCAGCAAATTTGAACCAAGGCGTGACGACTTTCCTAAAATTGAAGCGGTTGAAATATTGGTGCAAAACACCGATTATCAGTGTGAAACCTTGCCCGCCGGTGGGTTATATAGCGTAAAAGGTCATATTAATCCATCCACAATATTCTCGTCAAGCGAGTTAGAATCTAATTTGGTTGTTAACAAAATTAAACAACTAGTTGGCTCGGAGTTTTATGATTCGACTATTGGTGAAAATCGAAAACTGGAATACAGTGATATTGCAATTTTAAGTAGAAGTATTAGTAATGACAAAGTGCAAAACCTTGCCAAAACTTTATCTCAAAATAATATTCCTATCAACATCAGCAAGCGTACCGACTTAAAGGATAGCGAAGGGGTTAGCAAGATTTTATCAATACTAAAAATTATTAATTTTACCGCTAGCGATATTGATTATGCATATTTATTTACCAGTCCATTGGTCAACATTGATTACAACGAAAT
>JAFULP010000089.1 GCA_017473285.1 Clostridia bacterium | reverse complement strand
TGCTGGTGAAATTGCGGACAGTACAGTTGAAGCACTAAACAAACAAGAATATGATGCAATCATTGTAAATTTTTCCAACCCAGATGTGATAGGACATACTGGTAATTATGATGCAACCGTTAAGGCTTTGGAGTTTTTGGATGGGTGCGTAGAAAAGGTTGTGGATACAGCGCTTAAAAATGATTACTTTGTTATGCTTACTGCCGACCATGGCAATGCTGAAGAAATGGTTGATAAATTAGGTAAACCGCAAACTGCACATAGTTTAAATCCTGTAATGTATATGGTTATTGACAAAACCCCTTGTAGTATGCTACAATATGGCGGACTAAAAGATGTTGCGCCAACTTTTGTACATTTAATGGGCTTGCCAGCAAATGATAAGTTTGAAGGGCAGTTGCTAGTTAAGCAATAGGCGCTTAAAGCAAAGGAGTAAATTATGTTTGATAGAGTTGTTAATGTTGCATATAATTTTGTAAGGGAGTTGTCAACCACTACTTTTTGTATTATTATGGCAATATTGATAACGCTAGGGTTTTATTATCTTGCACGATTTTTAAAGGCAAACAAAAAGGAAGCGCCAAAGTTGGCAAAAGTTAGTTACTTATTGATGTCGGTGCTAATTATTGTTGTGTTTGTGGTGCTAACTAATATTAGATATTAAAATCAGTATGTTAATTGTTAAATAGGTTGACATCAAACCAAATTGATGTTTTTTGCAAAGTATGCTACTTTAAAATTGAAAATTTTATAAAAATACTTGTAAAAAATATTTATGTGTGATATAATCACTAATGTAAAAATAGGCTTTGGAGGAATTATGAATAATAATACACTATTAGTTGCTAAATGGGTTTCAAAGGTAATCCCAGTAATTAGATATATAATTTTGGTGATGTTGGCTATTATTGCTGTGGCTACGGTTGTGCTTGTATTTATGCAAATTGGTCAAGGTGGAAATAGCACTAATGTTGTAACTGGTAATGCTGATAGTTACTATTCTCAAAACAAGGGCGGTTCTCGTGAAGGTAGAATTACAAGATTAATTTACATTTGCGTAGGATTAATTGTGTTGCTATCAATATTATTCTTTGTTACATTCAATATTTATGATGGCGAATTTATTTAATAGTTAATTAAAAAGACCTTAAAAGGTCTTTTTTCGTTGCAAAAATCTTAGTTAATATATATTTATAAAACATTTTACAATTTTTTTGTAAATGTGATATACTAATATATATAATCAAATTATTTGTAGGGGAAATATGGATATTTTAAAAACTATTATTGAAAACAAATTGGTGTATTTAACATTGGATGAACTTGCTAGCGAAATAGCAATGATTAAATTAAAGGACAAAAAGACAAGCAAGTTGATGGTTAAGGAATTGCTTGAAAGCGGAGATTTGTTAATGGACGCCAACAAGCATATTTATGTGCCTAAATCTCGTGGATATGTAAAATGCGTTGTGCGTGGCAATCAAAAGGGGTTTGTGTTTGCTGAGCGAGTAGAAGATATGGACAAACCAGACATATTTATTCCACGCCACGCTACATTAAATGCGGTAAATGGGGATGTGGTTTGGGTCAAGGTGACACAAGTGGTGGACAATTATAATCCTGAAGGCGAAATTGTAAATATTATTAAACGCAACACTGAATATGTGGTGGGAACTTTGCGTGTAAGCAAAAATGGCATAGTGGTTGAAAGCGACGATGACAAAGTGCCAAATATTAAAATTTTTAAGCCTGATTTACTTGGTGCAAATAATGGCGACAAAGTGGTGGCTAAGATTGTGTTTGACGATTTAAATCAATCAATGCACGGTGTGATTACCGAAGTTTTGGGTAAATCGGGCACGGTGGCGGCGGAGCAATTATCCATTATTAGAAGTTACAAAATTAAAGATAAGTTTGAACCAAAGACGCTTGCTGAAGCCAAAAAAATTGCTAAAACAGTTACTGAAAAGGACCTTGAAGGTAGGGAAGACTTTACCCATTTGCGCACAATTACTATTGATGGTGAAGATTCAAGAGATTTTGACGACGCAATATCGGTGGAGCGCATTGAAAAGGATGGATATCGTTTGGGTGTGCATATAGCCGATGTTACACACTATGTAAAGGAAGGCTCAAGCCTTGATGATGAAGCATTTATTAGGGGTACTAGCGTGTACTTCCCAGACCTTGTAATATCGATGTTGCCTGAGCAACTATCAAATGGTATTTGTTCACTCCGTGAAGGTGTGAATAGGCTTGTATTAAGCGTAATAATTGACCTTGACAAGAATTGTAATGTGGTTAATAGCCGAATAAGCGAAGGTGTAATTTGTAGCAAGCATCGTATGACATACACAAAAGTTCAAAAGATGCTTGAAGGGGACAAGGAGTTGCTATTACAATATAGCGATATAGCACAAGACATTGAAGATTATGTGGAAATATCAAGAAAGTTAAAGGAAAAGCGCTTTGAGCGTGGAGAAATTAGGTTTGATATCCCTGAGCCAGTGATTACTGAAAACGAAGATGGTAGCATTGCAAAAATTGAAAAGCGCCCAGTGGACGAATCACATCAATTAATTGAAAGTTTGATGATATTGTGCAACGAAGTGGTGGCAAAAACCTTCTTTAGCAAGAAATATCCTTTTGTGTATCGTGTGCACGAAAAACCTGAAGTGGAAAGGGTGGAAACATTAATTGAAATGTTAAAAGCGTTGCATATTAATGCACAAATTAATACTAAAGATATTAAGCCATATGATTTCCAAAAAATATTAGATACTCTTGAAAATGATAACCGCAAAGATACTATAAATAAGATAATTTTGCGCACAATGATGAAGGCAAGATATGCACCTGAGTGCTTGGGTCACTTTGGTATTGCAAGCACATTTTACTGTCATTT
>JAFULP010000088.1 GCA_017473285.1 Clostridia bacterium | reverse complement strand
TGATTAAATTTTTGAATATATACAAAAAAAGCCTACATATTAATATAGGCTTTATTTTCGTTATCTAGTACAACATTCACTATTTTTTGTGCAACTTGTTCGGCGGTTTGGGTAGTTGAATCTAGCACAATTGCATTTTTAGGCACAACTAATGGCGCAACTTCCCTTGTGCGATCTAACTTATCCCGCTCAAGAGTTTGTTGATATATTGTATCAAAATCAACATCCACTCCCTTTTGTTGCATTTCCTTAAATCGTCTATTAGCACGCTCCTTAGCATCACAATCTACAAAAAATTTATACTTTGCTTCTGGAAAGCAGAAACTTCCTAAATTTCTGCCTTCCATCACAACTGACATACTTTTGCTTACATCTCTTGCCATATCACTGGCCTTGTGGATTACTTGCGGATTTTGTGCATATTGCGATACCACTGCATTGATTTGATTGGTGTGCAAATGTTTTGTAACATCTTCACCATTAACTAGCAATGTTTGAGCGCCGTTATTATACAACATTTTAAATGAATTTTGCTCAAGTGCATTTTTAATGCTTTGGCTATCATCAGGACTTATGCCTTTACTTAGCATAAAGTAGGCAATTGCACGATACGCTTCACCCGAATTTATATGCGCAATATTTAATTTGTCTGCCACAAATTTAGCAATAGTTGACTTGCCTGACGATGCAGTGCCATCTATAGTGATAATATACATAACTTTATCCTTAACAATCTGTGATTATTAGTTGTTTTCATCTTCGTTTGATGAATTTTCACTAATTTCAGTATTTAAATTATCATCTGCTTTTTGACTATTTTCTTGAATAGTTTCAACATCTTGAGCCTTGATTTCAGCATCAACATTTTCACTTTTAACGCTAGTATTTTAGATTGAGCTTGCATCAACAATTTCTTGTTGTTCAGCATCTAAACTGTCTGCCTTTAGTGCTTCTTCTTGCTCAGTTTGTTGTTTTTGTGCTTCTTTTTCAGCCTTTTCTTGTTCTTTTGCAAGGCGTTCTTGCTCAAGTTGAATTCGCTTTAATTCTTGTTCTTTTACAAACTTTTCATCCAATTCCTTGGCTTGTGCTAATTGCAATTCAATTTCTTTGCGTTCTTGCTCAAATTTTTCTTGCTTTTTAGCCAATTTTTCAGCCTTTAAATCTTCCTTTTCTTGCTGACGGGCTTGTTTTTCTTCACGCTTTGCAATTGCAATCTCACGCTCTTCTTCGCTCATTTGCGCTTCTTTACGCATTTGGTTACGATTGTAATTACTTTCACGAGCCATACGCTTTTCAAGGTCGATTAAATATGCTTCAGTTTGCATAAATTCAATTTCATTTTCGTAGTTATTCACTTGCACGCCAAGACGAGCCACTTCCTTAGAAATATGCTTAACTTCACGCTCAATTGCAGCAATTTCGTTGCGTTTAGAGCCATCACGATTGCTTAACCTTGCACTACGCAAACGACTTAATGCTTCCTTATACCTTTCTTCGCTAGCACTACGCAAATTGATTAATTCTTCGCATTCCTTGGTTAATTCACGCACTTCCTTATCACGAGCATCAATTGCAAGACGGCGATATCTATTTTGCATAACTGTAGTATCACGGTCGTACACGGCTTTCTTGTTTTTAACAGTCTTTTTAAACTTGATGTTACGACGAACAAACACACCCACCACAGCAACAACAATTGCTAAGAATGTTAAAATTGTAGGGATGTATACCCAATCAAAGTTAGTTTCACTCTTGGTGCTTTCTTCAGTTTCGTCGTCCTCAGTTTCCTCAATAGAACTTACCTTTAATACAGTATCAGCATTTTCAGTAGATGTAAACACATCTTCCTCTACTTCAACTAGGTTGATATTGCCTAGGAAGGCTTTTCCATAACATCCAGTAAATTCGCTACCCAAACTAAATAGAAGGTTTGAAGTTGTGCTTGAATTTACGCCAACATAAAATTCGTAAGTTGTCCACTTGCCATTTGATGTAACATAAGTAAATTTAGAGTTTTCTAGCCCAGTTAATTCAATGTTTGCACCTTCAGCAAGTTTGCCATTGTCATACTTTCGTCCTTATCTTGTTGAGAAATGCCATCTGTAAACAAATCAAAAGATAATTTGTAATATTTACCACTTTCAAAATTATATTTTAATACACTTGTATATGTGTAATAACCATCCATATCCAAAGCGGTTGAAATTGCTAACACTTTGCGGTTATCGCCAGATAGTTCACGCAATGCTTCCACCTTGCTAGTTGTAATTATCGATTTTAAATCTTGAGTTAAGTCCACAATACCAGCGTTGATAGTTGTGTTGCCATTGTTTGTGCCTGTGTACAATACTGGAGTGTTAAAGTCACGAGATGTGGTCGAAGTTAACATAGAGTTGTTTAAATCAACTGTAACGCTACCATTTGTAGCCACTGTAAATTCGTTAAAACGAGAACTAAATTCGCCTTCAGTGTCACTTTCTTCAATCAAGATATTGTCAAAGAATGCATAGCCGCTAGACAAATTGTTGCCATATCCTAGGCTTAATTCCAAACTTACATCCACGCTGTTTGCTGGAGTGTGAATATATAGTTCCACTCTTTGCCAAGCGTCGCTTGTTTTAATGCCGGTTGCTTGTGCTAGCACATTAGAGCCAGTTTTAGCCACAACAGTAACGCCACTAGCATCCTTATCCCACAAATGTGTGTTTACAAAGGTTGTAATTTTGTAGTACTTATTTGCAGATAAACTTTTGCTTTGAGAAGTATAACTTTGAGTAGTTTCAATGCCGTTATAAATCATCAACACATTGTTGTTAGATGATGTAGTTAGGCTTGCTGGTGCTGAAATAGTATTAACTTTGTTAGCATACTTGTTCATAACGCTATCAAATGCGCTTAAATTTACAACACCTGATAATTGATAACCATTTGCACCATTTGATACAGTCCAATTAGTAGGTTCGGCAGGATATTGAACCCCGTCAAAACTATTAGATTGTATCATATCAAAAGTATAGTTAGAATATTCGCTAGAGTTTAAACTAATACGGTCAGCAATGTTGAACTTACCCACTGTGCTACTTGTTGATGCCTTGCTGTAAGCACTGTACGGCACACGCTCGATGGTAAAGTTTTTAAAACTCATTTCGCCAGTGGCCTTTGTTGAACTTGTGCCTAAACCAAAACTAAATTTAACCTTGCTTGTTTCCAAAGCGCCAGTGTTTACATAGATGATGTATTCATTATATCCATCTGTCATCTTGTTAGATGTAACGCTTGAAATGGTTAGGTTAGAATTTTTAGCGGTCAAATCTTCAGTGGTTGAATCCATAAAGTCTTCATACTTCTCGTCTTCTTCATCCAAGATTTCTTCCAACTTTACAAATCCAGAGCCAGAAGTAAGCTCGCTAGCCTTGGCAAAGATTGAAAATCTGTATGTGCTGTTTGGTTGCAAAATTTCTTCTTGACCAGTATAGTTTACATAGCCGTTAGTAGTGCTTATATTAACTGTACCATTGCTAATTTCAGCCGACTTCTTGTCCCCGCCACTGCTTAAGGTTGCAAAATAATTTATGTCCGCAATAGGATTTGGAACATTATTACCATCAGCATCTGGAGCGAATTCAACTACCACATTGCCAAAACCATATGCTTTATACATATTTGGTGTGCGTAACTCAGCATACTTGTAAGACTTTTCGCTAAATGTCATTAAGCAGTCACTAAGTGTTTCTTGTGAAATTTGACCCGCATGTAATTCGTCAAACAATACACAACCGCTAGCACGAGTGCTTTGGCTACCAATTTGCATACCAAACTTTAAAGTAACACTTTCATAACTATTGGTTGCAACAAAGAATGTGTAATTTGACCAAGTAGTAGATGTAATATTTGATATTATACAATCTTCAAAAATTGTATTATCTTGCATTAAAAACACTGATGCAATGCCATTGTCGCCAATTACTTTTGCAGATACGGTGATGTAGTAACAACCGTTGGCTGGAAGGGTAAATTCGTTTGAAGTGTAGGTATAATCACTATCTTCTTGAGTGTTAATCATAAGCACATAATTATCCTTACCCACTCCCTTAGGATTGCCATATTCGGTTAAACCATATTTTTCATAGTTCTTAGCATATGTGCTGTCACTTATGTTGATAGCACCAGTTTTCATACTAGGTGTATTATTGCCCGAAGTGGTATATCCACTTACAGTGTATGGATAACTAGCCGATGATGAAAAACTGCTAAATGAACCATTGGTAATAGTAATGCTTGATTCGTTATCAAAACTTATCATGCTAGCATCAACGCTATTAACAGAGCCACAAAGGTTAAACAACCCCATGCTTGCCATAACCAACAAAATCAATGATGCCAACGCCATAAAATACTTGTTGCGTAACTTAATAAATAATTTCATTTAAAACCTCTTGCTGTAATATTCTTGTGTTTAACAACCCCATTATAATACAAATATTTGATTTTGGCAAATATTTTTGTACAAAAAGTACAGAATAACTTTATGAAAAAAGTAAAAAAATTACATATTGTCCTATTTGGAGCGTTAATTGGAGTAATAAACGGGCTATTTGGCGGTGGTGGCGGAATGATTGTAGTCCCTGTGCTTACCAAATTTTTTGGTTTTAGCCAAAAACAAGCCCAAGCAACCGCATTGTTCGTTATTCTTCCAATAAGTATTGCCAGTTCGATAATTTATATAACCCATAATTCAATTAATTTTGCTACCAGTTGGCCTGTAATACTTTCAATTATTGTTGGTGGAGCGGGCGGAGCATTACTGCTTAACAAACTGGACAACAAAGTAGTACGCATAATATTTATTGGGCTAATTTTGATTAGTGGCGTAAGTATGTTGGTTAGATAATATGGAATACGTTATTGGGATAATGTGAAGGCGATTGGATGGAAGTTGAGTATGATTTTTGTTCTTTTCAAAATTATAAGTATGTGGTTTAAATAAGCCACGGATTTAATTAAGGTGGATATATGATTTGGGAAATTATTGGTGGTTTAATTGGTGGGCTTGTTGGTGGTATGGGTATGGGTGGCGGAACACTGCTTATACCCATACTTACCCTACTGGCTGGCTTTGAGCAACTGGAAGCACAAGGTATTAATTTAATATCGTTTATACCAATGTCAATCGTGGCACTTATTTTGCATTTTAAAAACAAACTAGTGCGTTTTAAGGAAACTTATTGGTTGGCAATCATAGGCGCGGTAGTAAGTATACTTAGTGCCCTTATAGCAATTCATATCAATAATACGGTATTAAAAAAACTATTTGCCCTATTCCTAATAGCGATAGGTATTTGGCAATTAGTTGAATTGATTAAATCATTTAAACAAAAAAAGAAAGAAGATAAAAAATAAGTGTTGATATATAGGCACACCTTATCTTTTTATCAAAAGATTGTACTAAAATATCTTTATAGCAATTTGCTTTAAGGAGAAAATATGGAAAAATTAACTTTTAATTGTAAAATTATTAAAGAGTATTTAAAATCTCATAATTTCACTATCAAAAAATTTTGTGAAAAATGCACTATCAAATATTATGATTTTAGAAAAATTATGAAAAATGATTTAACGGTTTATTCAAATGTGCTTTACAAAATATGTAAAACTATGAATATTAAACTTGCAGATTTAATAATTGTTAATTAATTGAAAAAGAGAGTTTTAAACTCCCTTTTTTATTGAAACAAATTTGCCATAGATATATACAAAAAGGCGCACTTAATTTGTTGATATTTGATTATTTGTGATAATTCTATGCCCGATAGGTTGATTGTACTAATTTCGGCAAGGTTGGAAGCAAAGTCGGTCAAATACATTCGATGTCTTAAATATGTGGCTGTGTCTAGGCTATGGAAAGCGGTTTTGATGCTGGTTACTTGGTCGGCGCACTCATCGTATAGGGAAGTTAGCATTGTGTGTGCGGTGGTGTCCTGCATTTCGCCTTTATCAAGCCCTAAATAAATATTGGTCATTGTAGCAATTGCCGATTTGGTTACGGCAAAACTTGTGGTAATTGCATTTTGTTGTTCCTTAGTTATATCATCTGGCACAACAATTTCGGGCAACACAATTTCGTACACACACGCATTAGCATACTCGCCCTTAATGTTATCCGCCACCGATTTAGCATTGTCATATGTTAAGTAAAGTGATGACAACACCTTGTATTTCTTGTTATATGTTATATACCCCGCTCCACCCTTTTGTTGCAAAGTGGTTGCAAAATTGTACGCATCGTCATAGGTATCAAAACTGTTTACTTCCACCGCATAAAAATTGTTGGCATTTCGTTGTTTGCCCGACACAAAATCAATTCCGTTTGAAAAAAACATAAAACTAACCAAATTACACACGCTTATGCTAAGAAGCAGCCCACAAATAATTACTGCAATGCTAAATGTGTGTGTTTTTTTAGTTTTTACTTCATATACCCTGTATTCTTTATTTTTCATACAATATTGTATTTACATCAAAGTTAATTTATGTCGAAATATTATAATATAAGGTTATATTTTCACACTTGATAAACCAACCAAATCAAATTTGAGCGAAGTGCGAGCGTAAGCGAGCGCAGTGCGTAGGCAACGCCAAATTTTGGGGTGCAAAATTTACTTCGCTCTCCCTTTTTTTTAAAGTTTTTGGAACACTTAGGTTCGTTTTTGAATTTTTTTTAGTATAATAAAGC
>JAFULP010000087.1 GCA_017473285.1 Clostridia bacterium | reverse complement strand
TAGCAATCACAAGAGCTAGGAAAGATTTGTATCTAACCAGTAGCAGTTCACGCTTTATGTATGGCAAGCGTGATGCGGCGGTTAAAAGCAGATTTTTGCGTGAGATTGATATGGTTAAGGACCAAGCGTTTGGCTATGGCGGATATTATGGTGATGATTACTCCAGCGCATATAACGGATACAAAAGTGCTAAAAAGGAATATGACAACTATAATAGCGATTATGGAAACTACTCTAGTGGTAAATACTCTAATAACAGTTATGGTGGCGGATATACAAACGCTTATGCGTCAAATGGTTACAAATCACAAAGCACCAACACATATTCAAGCGTAAGCACTAAAGGCGGATTGAATATTGCTGGGTTATCTAAGGCAACCGATATAGGCAAGAAAACCATTGATACATCAAAGGTTAAAGTGGGCGCTAGGGTAAATCATATTAAGTTTGGTGCAGGCGTTATTGTAGATGTTAGCAGTTATGCAAGCAATAAGTGTGTTACTATCGATTTTGGCGTAATAGGCAAAAAGGCACTATCGCTTGATTATGCACCTATAACATTTTGTAATGATTAATGAAGAATTGCAGATGCTTTCGCAGTTGAAAATGAAGACGCTACGCTTATGAAAGTATGAAAATATTAAGACGCAACTAAAGTTGCTTATTATGGACGGATTATATTTAAGTATTTAAAATTTGACCTTAATAAGTAACGAAGTTACGACTTCATAAGTGGCAACGCCACGACTTCATAATTTAATAATTTAATAATATACTGGCACTTATAATAAAATAAAAGGGGGACTTATGAAGATTGAAAGAATGAAACAATTGGTAGAACTTATCAATAAGTATAATTATGAGTACTATATATTAGACAAGCCTACCGTTGCAGATATAGAATATGACAGACTACTATATGAATTGTTTAGTCTTGAGCGGGAAACAGGTATAGTACTAGATAATTCACCTACACATAAAGTAGGTAGCGAACCTATATCTAAGTTTAGTAAGGTTACGCATAATAATAGACTATATAGTTTAGAGAAAAGTCAAAGCATACAAGAAATACAAGACTGGATAACACGAAACGAAAGACTATCTAGTTTTACACCCGAATATACTTGCGAATATAAGTTTGATGGACTAACAATAGTAATAACCTATAAGGACGGTAAATACATTCAAGCGGTTACTCGTGGTAATGGTATTATAGGGGAAGATGTTACCGAGCAAGTGCGTACATTTAAATCTGTTCCGCTTACCATTAACTATAAAGGCGATGTAACGGTACACGGGGAAGCCATTATTCGTTTGTCAGTTTTAGATAAACTTAATAAGGAGTTGGATATACCGCTTAAAAACGCTCGTAATGCGGCGGCGGGCGCTGTAAGAAACCTAGACCCTAAAGTAACTGCGTCACGCAAACTGGATTTTATGGCGTACGATGTAAACCACATTGAAGGTAAAGTATTTAATACCCAGATGGAAGTAAATAAGTTTTTACACGATAATGGCTTTAAGGTGGCGGAGATTTTAGGTTTGGTGCACGACACTAACGAAATGGAACATATTATTGACAAAATCAATAAAACCAAATCAAGTCTTGACTTTTTGATTGATGGGTTGGTGTTTAAACTTAACGATATGCGCCATCGTGATGATTTGGGCTATACCGACCGTTTTCCACGCTGGGCTATTGCATACAAATTTGAGGCAGAAGAAATAAGCACTACACTAAATGATGTGGTCTGGCAAGTGGGGCGCACTGGCAAACTTACACCAATCGCACTGCTTGAGCCAGTGGAACTAGCTGGTGCAACAGTGTCAAGGGCTACACTTAACAATTATAACGACATACTTAAAAAGGAAGTTAGCATCAATAGCCGAATATTTGTGCGCCGTAGCAACGAAGTGATACCGGAAGTTATAGGCTTGGCTGAAAAGGCAGATGATAGCGTAGATATTGTTCCACCAACAATTTGTCCATCTTGTGCGCATAGGTTGATTGAAGTGGGCGCAAACCTATTTTGCACCAATCATAGCGGTTGCTACGAGCAAATCATAGAGCGCCTTACACACTTTGTTACTCGTGATGCTATGAATATTGATGGGCTTAGCGTACAAACATTAAAGCAGTTATACGAAATTCATCACATTGCATATCCATATCAACTATACACGCTAACTGGCGAGCAACTTAGCACACTTGAAGGCTTTAAGGACAAAAAGATTAATAATCTTCTTAACAGTATTGAGCAAAGCAAACAAGTGGAGTGGTCCAACTTTATATTCGCACTTGGCATACTTAACATTGGCAAGAAAACAGCATATATCTTAAGCAAAAAATATCCAAGTTTGAAACTACTTAAAAATGCAACGCTTGAAGACTTAACCGCAATTAATGATATTGGCGAAGTGGTTGCAAGCAATATTGTTGAATATTTTGAAGATGAAGATAATCTTGAAAATATAAGCAAAATGCTTGAGTTAGGTGTAAATATAAAATTTCCAACCGAAATTTCAACCAATAATTATTTTAGTGGCAAAAAGATTGTGCTTACTGGTGGGCTTGAAAGTTTTGGTAGAAGCGAATTAACCAAAATACTACTAAACCTAGGCGCAGATGTCACCAGTAGTGTTTCAAAAAATACCAACCTTGTAATTGCTGGCAAAGATGCTGGAAGTAAACTAGATAAAGCAAAAAGTTTAAATATTGAAGTGATTGACGAACAAAGATTGCTTGAACTACTTGAAAATAATAAACAAAACTAGGGACTAGACATTCTAGTTCCTATTTTTGCACTAAATATGTACATTTAATCGTGCAAGTTTGTTAAAATTTGATATTTTATTTGGAAAAAATAAATAAATTTGCTATAATGTAATAGAAATTTTTTACTTAAGGGGATTTATGATTACTTTTAAGCAGATTGAAATGACGGGCTTTAAGTCATTTGCCGACCCTACAAAGATTAACTTTGACGGTGGTATTACCGCAATTGTTGGACCAAATGGTTGTGGCAAGAGCAATGTGGCTGATGCTATTCGTTGGGTGTTGGGTGAACAAAGGAAAAAGGAATTGCGTGGCGATAGCATGCAAGATGTTATTTTTGCGGGCTCGGAAAAGCGTAAAAAGTTATCGTATTGTGAAGTGTCAATCCTTTTTGACAATACAAATAAGTGGTTTAATATCGACTATGATGAAGTGTTAATTACTCGTAAACTATACCGCTCGGGCGAAAGTGAATATTATTTAAACAAGAAGTTGTGTAGGCTAAAGGATATTACAAATCTTTTATACGATAGTGGTGTGGGCC
>JAFULP010000086.1 GCA_017473285.1 Clostridia bacterium | reverse complement strand
TTTTTGTGCATAAAAAAGAGCGTTACTAAAACGCCCTTATTTTATTATTTTAATATTACTTTTGCTAAATTTTCTTGACCCTTTTTAGATACTTTAACTTTGCAAGATGCTGGACCTTTATCTACTAACATATATGAAGTTTGTTGATGATCCCCTTCATCTATCCATTTTTGCAAATCCTCAAGATTTGCATCATTATAATTTTCTTCAATTCTTTGTTTGATTAATCTTTCATCTTGTTTCATAAATTTTCTCCTAAATATTTTTAAACCGGACCTCTCACAAAGGGGAAGTAATGAAGGGGAAAGCAGTTGCCTCTTCATAGATAGCGAAGAAACCGATTGTCAAGCGAATGAACAAACGAATGTGCGTTCAAGCAAGACAAAAGCGAGTTTCGAGCTACACTACTATATTAAATATTTTATTTGGCACATAAATAATTTTCTTATATTCGCCATTATTTAAATAAGTTTTAACTGCTTCTAGCGCAGTTTTTTCAATTTCTTCACGGCTAGCGCTTACATTAACCATAATTTTGGCACGCAATTTACCATTTACTTGAATAGGAATTTCAATTTCAGTTTCTACCATTTTACTTTCATCGTATTTTGGCCAACTTTCATACGCTATAGTATTAGAATGACCTAATTGTTGCCACAATTCTTCCGTAATAAACGGACAAATTGGGTTAAGCAGTTTGACAAACCCTTCAGCATATTCTCTAGGAAAATCTTCTACTTTAGCAATAGCATTCATAAATATCATCATTTGTGAAATTGCTGTGTTAAAGTTAAGTGTTTCATAGTCTTGAGTAACTTTTTTAACTGTTTCATGATAAATTTTTTCCAATTCTTTACTTGGTGCATCTACAATGCGCTTTTCTTGATATGCACGGTATACTCTGTCCAAGAATTTCTTTGCCGCATTCACTCCATTGTTATCCCATGGTTTACTTTCTTCCAATGGGCCCATAAACATTTCGTATAATCTTAATGTATCTGCGCCATATTGTTTGACAACATCATTAGGATTTACCACAAATTCAGGATATCTCTTACCCATTTTGATGCCGTTAGCGCCCAAAATCATACCTTGGTGAACCAATTTTTTAAATGGCTCTTTTACTGGCACTAAGCCTTTATCAAACAAGTAATTATTCCACATACGAGAATACAACAAGTGACCAACCGCATGCTCAGGTCCACCAACATATAAATCTACTGGCATCCAGTGTTTTAATAATTGTTGATTTGCAAATTCTTTATCATTATGTGGGTCAATATATCTTAAGAAATACCAACTTGAACCCGCACTGCCGGGCATTGTGTTTGTTTCACGCTTTGCAGATTTGCCATCCACCATTACATTTACCCAATTTTCATTTTTAGCAAGTGGACTACTTCCATCTTTTGCAGGTTTATAGTCGTCAAGCACTGGCAACACCAAAGGCAATTGGTCATCTTCCAATGCTTTTGTGCTACCGTCTTCAAAATGGACAATAGGCACAGGCTCGCCCCAATATCTTTGACGAGCAAAAATCCATTCACGAAGTTTATAATTTACCTTATATCTTGCAATACCCTTGGCAATTAACTTTTCAGCGATTTCAGTTTTTGCTTCTTCAACTGTTAATCCAGTAAATTCCTCACTATTAATCAACTTGCAACCTTTGCCAAGATAGTCTTGTTTTTCAAATGCTTTTTGGCTTACATCTGCCCCATCAATTACTTGAATCATTGGAATAGAATGCGCTATTGCATATTCAAAATCTCGCTGGTCATGACTAGGAACAGCCATTACCGCTCCAGTGCCATAACTTGCAAGAACAAAATCTCCCGCAAACACTGGAACATGCTTGCCATTAACAGGATTAATTGCATACACACCTTTAAGTTGGACGCCAGTTTTACCCTTATTTAGTTCAGTGCGGTCAAGATCGCTAAGTTTTAATGTTTCGTTACGATATTTTTCAACTTCTTCCCAGTTTTCAATTCTAGGCTTTAATTCATCAACCAATTTACCATCAGGTGCAACCACCATAAATGTTATGCCGTAAATAGTTTCAATACAAGTTGTAAATATTGAAAATTTTCCGCCACCAACAATTTCAAAATCAACTTCAACGCCAGTAGACTTTCCAATACGATTGCGTTGCATTGCCTTAGTAGATTCTGGCCAATCAATTTCGTCCAAGCCTGAAAGCAATTTTTCGGCATACTTTGGCATATCTATTACCCATTGACGCATATTTTTCTTAACTACTGGGTAGCCACCACGCTCACTTTTTCCATCCACAATTTCGTCATTAGCAAGCACACAGCCAAGTTCTTCACACCAGTTTACAGGCATATCAACACATTTTGCTAAACCATCCTTGTACATTTGCTTAAAAATCCATTGTGTCCAATGATAATAACTTGGGTCGCTAGTTTTAATTTCCTTATCCCAGTCGTAACTTAATCCTATATTTTTAAGTTGTTCGGTAAAAATTTTTACATTTTGCTCAGTAAAAATTGTAGGATTGTTACCTGTATCAATAGCATACTGCTCGGCAGGCAAACCAAACGAATCATATCCCATTGGATGCAATACATTATAGCCTTGCATACGCTTCATACGGCTAACGATATCGGTGGCTGTATATCCTTCAGGGTGTCCTACATGAAGACCTGAGCCTGATGGGTATGGAAACATATCTAAACAATAAAACTTAGGCTTGCTAAAGTCCCATACATCAGTTTTAAAGGTTTGATTTTCTTCCCAATATTTTTTCCACTTTTTCTCTACTTCTATATGATTATATTCTTTCATACAAACTCCTAATTTATGGGTAACATTATAGCAAAATATCCCACGATAGTCAATATTTTTAACCATCTCGTTTAAATTAATAAAAAAACAAAGGCTCAATTGTTATGACCCCAAAAAGGTTGACACTTTTGGGGATGCACTTTAAATCCTCCCTTGTTTAATACATTATTCTTTATTCATAAACAATATGCCAAGCGTGCCTGGTCCACAATGCGAACTAATAGTTGAGCCAGCGTTTACATCATACACTTGCTCAAAGCCGTATTCACGCAACTTTTGATAAATTTGCTCACTGATATCCATTGGGCTAGAGTGTGTACAAAATGCTACAGTCTTTTCAGGGTTGTTGCCTGATAGAGTATCTTCAACATACTTAATTAAACAATTGTTGATATTTCCCATATATTTTTTTGCCACTTCCATTTTGCCATTTTTTACCAAAATTTTTGGCTTAATTTTAAGCAACTTAGAACCAATTAATGCAACAGCGCCACATCTTCCGCCTTTATGTAGATATGTTAATGTGTCAACCAAAAAACTTGCTTGCACACGACTGGTCATACCATTTAACTTTTCCACCATTTCACTTGCAGTTAGTTTATCTTCTTCAACCATTTGGGCGCATTTTATCACAAGCAACGCAATGCCAGACGACAATGATTTAGAGTCCACTACATGCACATTTAAGCCATCTGCAGCGGTTATTGCATTTACACCCGAAGATGTCATTTGATGTGACAATGTTATATGTATAACTTCATCATGCTCTTTTAAAATATCTTCAAAATATGTTCTAAATTTGCTTGCACTGATTGCGGCGGTTTTAGGTAACACTCCCGTTTCTTTAACATAATTAAAAATGTCTTCCGTGGTTATGTCAACCCCGTCCACACATTCCCTGTCACCAAGCATTACATAATAAGGCATTGTAAAAATATTATATTTTTTCTTTAATTCTTGCGGAATATCACAAGCACTATCAATAGATATTGCAATTTTCATAAATTTCTCCTGTATTTCCAATATTATATCATATGGTTAAATAGTTGTCAAGAAAACCAAATTCAATCATAAGATATTTCATTTTTTACTTAGATTGCTGTTTAATTATATTTATTAAATCATTTTTTAAGTTTTCTTTTTTGCTAATATTATGATTTGCATTAATATCAACCAAAGTTTTTAAATCAACAAGAAACACTTGCACTTTATCATTTAAATATTTGTCATTTTGCATATATGCGTGGCCAATATACTTTAAAAGATTGTTGTCAACACTACCATATGGCAACAAAAATGCTGAATATACTTTATTGTATTGGTCTTTATACTTATCAAGTATATATTGCATATAAATTATTTGCTTAGAAATTGAAGATGATTGCGGTAAATCTTGAGAACCTTTAT
>JAFULP010000085.1 GCA_017473285.1 Clostridia bacterium | reverse complement strand
GGTCAAAAACAGCGTGTGGCTATTGCAAGAGCGTTGATTAAAAACCCTGAAATTATTATCAAAGGGAAATCATCAAAGGACTTTAAACAAAGTGATTTTGATAGTTATCGAAATACTTTTATTGGTTTTATTTTCCAAGAATATAATGTGTTGGAAGAATTTACCGTTGGCAAAAACTTGGCACTAGCACTTGAATTGCAGGGTAAAAATGCCAGTAAGGAAGAAGTAAATAAATTACTAGAGCAAGTTGACCTTGAAGGTTATTACAAGCGTAAGCCAAATCAATTGTCGGGCGGTCAAAAACAGCGTGTGGCTATTGCAAGAGCGTTGATTAAAAACCCTGAAATTATTATGGCGGATGAGCCTACTGGTGCGCTTGACAGTGCCACAGGTAAACAAGTGATGGACACATTAAAAAAGTTGTCACAAACCAAACTTGTAATTATTGTGTCACACGATCGTGAATTTGCTGAAATATATGGCGACCGTGTAATTGAACTTAAGGACGGTCAAATAATTCGTGATGAAACTAAAACCGAAGTTGAAGCGGTAAAAACTGAAAGCGGTGTTAGTTTTATCGATAATAAAATTATACATATTAAAAAGGGTCAAAAAATTAGCAAAGGTGACTTAGACAAAATCAATCAAATGATTGTCAACAACGCTAACAATGAAGATACAATTATTTCGTTTGACCAAAAATCAAATCAAGATGTTAAAAAATCGGCTTTCATAACAGACGATGGCAACCGTGAAGTGTTTAAAACAACTACCAAAGATGACATTAAGCGTACGAACTACGACCCAAAAGACTTCAAAATGATTAAGTCTAAACTAAAATTTAAAGATTCGTTTAAAATGGGCGCAAGTTCGCTAAAGCATAAGCCAATAAGGCTTATGTTTACGATATTATTGTCAGTGATTGCTTTTGGAATGTTTGGTGTAGTAAACACTATGGCAAGTTTTAATCGTGCAGACTCAATTTATGCAACAGTCAACCAACTAAACAATGAAACAGTGTCAATCAACAAGCGTATTGATTTGGATAATTATAGCACATTCCCTATGACTAACAACGAAATTGCTAAGTTCCAAAGCGACAATCCTAACTACACTTTCCAAAAAGTTGTAGGTTCTGGAATAGATTTTTATATATCGGGGTTAAGTTCAAGTGATAGTTACACTTATCAAAACACTATCAATCGCCACAAAATTTCAGGCGTTATGGCAATCAATGAAGATGTTAAAAATCAATTTAATTTGCAATTAATTTATGGTAATTTGCCTACAAATGACGATGAAATGTGTATTTCAAGTAATATGCTATCGGCAATTATAAATACCTATAACAATGTTAGTTCGTTTAGTGATATTGAAGGTAAATCTTTAAATTTCCACAATATTACTAGAAGTTTCAAAATTGTGGGTGTGTTACAAGATAATACAGATATGACTAAATACAAGGACCTCTCTGGTGACCAAGCATCTGTAAACAAAGAATATAACTTATATCAAGAATTTGAAACTGTAATGAATTATAGTTTGGTTAATATGTGTTATACCACCGAAGCGGGATACAATAATTGTGTTGATAATTATAACCCACCTTATTCAATTAATGTTAACGCTTATGTTAAGGGTGAAGAATATAATGGTGGCGTAGGATATTCGTTCCGCCCACTATCCAAAAGCAACTATACTCCATCATACTTAAAATCTGGATTTGATATTGCTAATTTACAAGATAATCAAATTATAATGTCTAAAGACATATTAACATTAAATTTACAAATAAACGAACAAGATATTGAAAGCAAAATTGAAGAAGGTTTATTTGTTCCGTTTGGCGCTGGCTATGATGCCGAAAAAAATCACTGGTTTGATTTGCAAGTAGTTGGATACTATATTAGTGGCGGTACAATTACTGTAACAGATAATTTTTACAACGAAAATTTCAAGGGCGCAAGTTATTTAATAACCAACCTTAAAGGCACTAGCGCTGATAAAGATTTGATTAGATATTTTGAAAACAATTCTAGTATGTTCTATTACTCTATTCAATGTGCTGGAACTCCTGTGTTGGACGAATTTGGCTCAATGGTTCAAGGCATGGCAAATATTCTGCTATACATAGGTATTGGGCTTGCAGTATTTGCAGGATTGATGCTTATGAACTTTATATCTACCAGCATTAGTTACAAAAAGCGTGAAATTGGCGTGTTGCGTGCAATTGGTGCAAGAGGCAAAGATGTGTTCTCAATATTCTTCTCAGAAAGTTTTATTATATGTATGATTAATTTCTTGCTATCAGCAGTAGGAAGCGCTATTGTATGTAATATTATTAACAACTCTCTAGTTTCAAATTTAGGAATATCCCTAACTTTAATGATGTTTGGCTTTAAACAAGTTGCATTACTATTTATTATAGCGTTGGCTGTTGCGTTTATCTCAACATTCTTACCTGTATACAAATTTGCCAAAAAGAACCCTATCGACAGCATTAATAATAGATAGTTATATAAAAACTCTCACCTAAGGTGAGAGTTTTTTTGTATATTAAAATCTTTTGCGCATATCAATTCCATCAAACGAGATACTTAAAGCAATCATTTTATTAGACAATCTACTAAAAATGCGGTCATCATATCTATTTAGTATATCTTCCATTGTAAGATTGGTTGAAATTAGCGTTGGTTTATATCTTTTTTGGCGAAGATTAATAATATTAAACAAGTATTCAACAGTTATATTTTTAAGTAACGGCTCACAACCCAAGTCATCAATAACCAAAATATCACAATCCATATATTCGTTTACTTTGCTAGGAAGTGAAAAATGATATTTTCTACACTCGTCATTAAGCGCAAATGCGGTGGTAAACATCACATTAAACCCCTTATTAATAAGGTCGCTTGCCATACATTCTAGCAAAAAGGTTTTGCCAGTGCCAGTCCCGCCCATCATATTCATATTTAGGATATGTGAATTAGGGAATTTGTTGCACCACTCTTTTGCAATGCTGTAAATCCTAGTCAAACTTGGGCTAATATTAGGCGAACAATCGGCAAAGGTAGCAAACTTGTATTGCTTGTTTTGTTCGCTTAATCTTTTGTTTAATTCGGCTTTTAAGCACTCACAAAGTCTACCATTTACCGCTCCCGTATCGTTGCATTTATGACATTCATAACTAGGCTCCATACGCCTAACATCGATTTTGTGCGAAGATATGTATTCTTGATAAAGTTTGGATATTTTGTCAAAGGCATTGCTTGCTTCCAACACATCCACACCACTTCCGCCATATTTTATTTTAATCAAATCAATTTTGGCTTGGTTATAGTTAGTGTATAGGCGTTTAAACTCATCATCCTTGCATAAATCTTGCACATACTGGTCGGCAAGAATTTGTGCTTGATGGCGCTTGCGGTCAAGATTTAATTTCAATTCATTAATAAGTTGTGATTTTGTCATTAGATTTCCACCTCATCAAGATTACTAAACAAACTATTAAGTTGTTCCTTAGTGTATTTATCCGACTTTTTCACTTGCGTATTATCCGCCACAAAGTTGGCATTTGCCTTGGCTTGCTCAAGAGTCACAACACCCTTAGATTTCCAAGTAGATAAAATCTTGTTCATATATTGCATAGCGTTGTTTTTGCCCATCGACAATGTGGTGGCAAGGTCAATAATATCCGCTCCAAAGCCCCAAACATCTGTCCAAGTGCGGTAAAATTCACGGTCAAACTCGTTAACATAACGCTTAATTCCAAGGCGTTCAAGCAACACTCTTACTTTATCGTCCCACGCTACAAGGTCGTTTAGATACTCATTAAACGCTTCCAGCGTTACAATACCCAGTTTGTACAATTTTTGCACCACACGGTCGTATGCGTCAAGGGTGCGGATGCTATTTTTAAAGCAATAATCGGCAATTTGCACCAAAATTTCGTCGCCATAGCCCATTTGCGCCCACTTTACTATGTAAGTATCAATTACTTTGGTCAAATCTTCATAATACAAGCCCATGCCCTTAACCACTTGGCGTGCAAGTGATGTCATATTGTCCTTTTGGGTTTCGTAATTTTCAATTTCAATAATCGAATTTAGGCGCATTTCGTAGTACTTGTTTAAAAGGTTGTTTAAATAGTTGATATCCGCCTTGGCTTTTTTAAGTTGCAATCTTTTTGCCACCGCCACCACAGTATTAAGGTCAAAGTCAAGTTCGCCAAGCCAATGGTTAAGCATTTGCACATCTTCCAGTTGCACTTTGCGCTTAGTGCCCAATGCTCCAAGCACCAAACTTACCTTGTCGTCCAACACGCCCAGTTCGGTAATCTTATTTTCAACATCTTCGCAGGTATGCACGCCTTCCTTTTCCCAGTTTTTAGCCACGGTGATTATGTATGGATACGACACATTTTCGCCCTTTAGTTCGGCACAATATTTGATTATCATCACCAACGCTTCTGGCTCGATATGATATTTTTCGATGATATTATAATATTCACTAAACTCGGTAGGCGTTAACATACGCTTACTTAAAATTTCTTGCACTTGAATGTTAAAGTCGGTGTATTTGCCAATCTTGTACTTTTTAATGCTTCCAAGGCTAGAATTTAGTGGCATAAACCTTACTTCCATAGGCTCGCTATTAATTATTTGCACCACGCCTTGCTCTTGCCAGTAGTTAAATGCGTGAATAATGTCTTGCTCGCTTACATTAAGCACATTGGCAAAGTTGGATATGTTATTATCTGGCGCAATGCTATTGGCGCACTTGCTTAGCCCCATCAAGTACACTTTTACGCACAAATCAGGTGCATCGGGCAAAAAGTTATTAATAAATATATTATCCACCACGGTTTTGTCATTAATAATGTATGACGAACTATATTTACACAAGCACATACCCTACCACCTTTTAAACACCAACAAAGCATACCCCAAATTTGCACACAATGTCATTTGTTGTCATTAGTTTACCACAAACTATCAATCCATGCAACGATAGTTATACACAAATTTCAATTTTAATCCACAACTTGCGCATTTGGTGTGGATAACTCGGCATTTTTTTACCCAGCGCTTAATAGACTAGTGTAGGAGCGTGTTATGAAAAAGTTTTTAAGGGCGTTTTGCGCCATTTTAATTGTGGGTTGTTCCATTTGGTTTGTGGGTTGTAAAGATAAAAAGGACGATTTAACCCAAATTGGACAAAATCTTACCAATTATCATATGGAAATTAACTATGACGATGCCACCAAAAGTTTGTCCGCCCAGCAAACCATTGATTACACCAACAACACCGATGCTTTGCTAAAAAATATATATTTGCACCTTTATGTTGCCAATTTTTGTGCGGGCGCAACCAATGTGCCAGTTGAAGATATGTACAAGGCAAAAGCCTACCCAAATGGCGAAAGTTACGCAACGCTTAATATAATGCGTGTAAAACTAAACGACCAAGACATTATGCCCACCTACGAGGGCGAAGATAACGACCTTATGTGCATATCCCTTAGCGATAACCTAGAGCCCACCACCAGTGCTAAAATTTATATTGAATATAGCATTACTTTGCCTAATGTGTCGCACCGCTTTGGCTACACAGATGCGGGCGTAAACCTTGCCAACTTTTACCCAATAGTGTGCGTGTATGATGAAAATGGTTGGAGCAAAAACCCCTATCACTACAACGGCGACCCATTTTATAGCGAAATGGCAAACTATTATGTCAACTTTACTTGCGATAAGGACTTAGTGTGTGCTTTTTCAGGCAATGCCGAGCAAGTAATTGATGGCGACACCGCTTATTATACTATAAATAATATGTGCGTGCGTGAATTTGCCTTAATGCTTAGCAAGGACTTTAAAACCGTATCCAAGCAAGATGGCGATGTAAGTTATACATATTATTATCTAAATGACGCCACGCCCGACAAGGCGCTACAATGCGCTATAGATAGCATCAATACTTTTAGCGACCTATATTATCCTTATCCATACTCAAGTTACAATGTTGTGCAATCCAGTTTTTTGTATGGCGGAATGGAATACCCTATGCTTTCGCTAATAAGCGACGCTATTGATAATTATGACGACTATCTTAATGTAATTGTGCACGAAACAGCGCACCAGTGGTGGTATAGTTTGGTTGGTAATGATGAATATACTAATCCTTGGCTTGATGAAGCACTTACCGAATTTAGCACTCTACTATTTTACGACAACAATAGTGGATATAATCTAAATCGAAACGATATGCTTAAAGGTATGCAAGAAAATTATAATTTGTTTGTATCCGTGTATCAAGATGTGCTTGGCTCAGTGGATACATCCCTTAATCGCAAAGTGTGCGACTATAACACATCGCCCGAATACACCTATTGCGTGTATGTAAAAGGTACACTTATGTTTGATAGCCTTTATCAGTTGGTGGGTAAAAATAAATTTATGTCCGCCGTACAATTATACGCCCAAACTTACGCTTACAATATCGCCACACCCGAAGGCTTAATTGCGTGCTTTGAAAAGGCAAGCAAAACCAACCTTGAAAACTTTTTTGATTGTTGGCTAAATGATAAAGTGATTATTAATTAATATTAAATACTTTAAGTATTTAATTTAGGTTTTGAAATCAATTAATAATTATTGACAATTAATTATTTAATATTAATAAGCAAAAATAGCACAAACAATGTGCCATTTTTAAGTAGGTTAAGTTTATTTTAGTATTTTTATTTAATTTAAAATAATTTTAATTAATTATTAATATTTAATTAAAAAATAATTTATTTTTAATAATTTATTTATTAAATTAATTATTATTTAATTAATGTTTGATTAATTGTTAAGATTATTTAATTAAAGGTTGTTTAACCAATATAAACATAATTATTTATATTTGTTTAATTGTTTGCTTGTTGGTTATTAATTTAATGTTATTTGATTGTTTAAGCCCATTATATATTTTGATTAGTCAAGTTTGATTAGCGCTATTTGTTTTGTGACTTTAAGTACATGTTGTATAGGTCACGTTTGGAGCGTTTGGTTTCCTTGGCTATTTGCTTGCACGCATCCGTTAGGTTTGTGCCAGTGCTTACCAAACTTGCAATCATATTGACGCAATCATCGTCGCTTGCTTCCACTTCCGCCACTTCACCTTTATCGATTACAATTACATATTCGCCCGTTGGGTTGGCTATGTAGGTGATGGCATATGTTTCCTTACTCTTGCCATTATCCAATTGCTCAACTATAGGTTCATTGTTGTCTAGCACTATTTCGCCAAGGCTAAGGAATTCCACCTTTTCGTACACCTTGCTAATTTCGCTAACCACGCACACCCTACGCTTGCCTAAAGCATTGGCTAGTTTGTTAAGGTCGGCATTGATGTTGTGCTTGCTTGAATATATTACGCTTACGCCCTTAAAGGTGGATATTTCGTTAAGTTGGCGGTTGCACTCCTTATTCTTTTCACTTAAAAAGCCAAAAAAAGCAAAACTTGATGTATCAAACCCAGACATAACTAGCGCACACAACATTGCATTAGCCCCAGGGATAACAGTGTATTCCAAGCCTTCTTCAATCATACGGGCAATCAATATTTGCCCAGGGTCACACACCAAAGGCATCCCCGCATCGCTAATTAGCGCCACATTTTTGCCACCCTTGATTAGTTTGATAATGCCTTCAGTGCTATTTTTTTCATTAAACTTATGATACGCAATCACTTTGGTTGTTATATTATATTTATCCAGCAATATTTTGCTATGTCTTGTATCTTCACACGCAATTACATCCACCGCCTTTAATGTGTCAATTGCCCTTGCGCTAAAGTCCGCCAAGTTACCAATAGGTGTAGCCACCACAAATAGTTTTGCCATAAATCTCTCCTTTGTTTTAATAATTATATACTGCCTAAGCCCCTTTTGTCAAACTAATTTTACCTAGCATTTTGTTTCAATTATTTTATCAAACCAATTGCCAAGCATTTTGATTTAATTGTTTTGTAAAACCAATTACCACTTATCCCACACTATATTTTAGCATATATATTTAACCCTAACATTAACCCATTTAACATCCAATTATATTATAACGAAAAAAAAGAACTAATTGATATTAGTTCTTTTATATGTCGTTAATTTGTTAGATTTTTGCAATCTATGTAATACTATAATCTAATGATTTAGATTAAGCAATATTTCCCCAAGCTGCTTCAGCCTTTGTTAAAGTGTCTAATGGAGCACCTGGATTTTCACTATTCAAGTAGTCAGCTTGACAGATTTGGAATGTTACAGTTACTTTAAATGTAGCACCCATCCAGTGAGTAGATTCACCTTTACCAACTTCAGGACTAACTTGAGCATCTAAAGTAATAGTTTCAGTTGCATCACCAGTTCCT
>JAFULP010000084.1 GCA_017473285.1 Clostridia bacterium | reverse complement strand
TCTCCACCTCCAAGATTGTTTAAATTATACTATTAAATAGCCCAAAAGTCAACTATAATTGTTTGTAAATTTGTAGCACAAAAAAACTCCGCCGAAGCAGAGTTTAAATTTATTAACCCATAATTACGCCAAGATTGTTAAATCTTTAGAAACGATAATGGTAACAAGGTCAATAATGTAGAATAGTGGGCATAAAATAATGTTTAAAACCAAGCCCAACCAGTTGCTACGCATAGCTCTGGTTACAATACCCAAAATAACATTTGTAAATGGGATAATAGCCAAAATAATGCTAACAACCCAACCTAAGCCAAAATATGCTTTTGTTGATTTTTTACTTGCCATAATACTCTCCTTTCAATACTATAATACTAGCAAACAACCAAATTGTATGTCAACTAATTTTGTTTAAATTTAAAAAATTTTGTAATTTTTTATTTGCGTATTGCCTTCATAAATAGCAAACCGGCCCTTTTTATGTTCATCCACATTAAATTGCATTTAATATTGCGCCACGCTATAGACAATTTATTAAATAATACTAAAATACCATTGACAAAAACTAAAAAAGAGTTTAGAATATAACCATTAAAAAGGAAATTATTATGGAAAATATTGAAAATGTAAATGATGTTCAGCGTGAAGCGGACGAAGTTAATGCTCGTAGAGAGAAAATCTTGTCAATGAAAGCCAACGGCTTAATTGCATATAAGGACAAATTTGAGCGTACTCACACAATTCTTGAAGCCCGCTCACTTAACGATGGCGACAAGTGTCGTGTTTGTGGTCGTGTTACTGGCCGTAGAGGTTTTGGTAAACTTATGTTCTTGGACCTATTTGATGTGTATGCCAAAATTCAACTTGAAGTTACACTTAACAATTTAGGTGAGGAAAAATTTGCCGAAATTAAAAAATATCTTGACCTTGGTGACTTTGTTGGCGTTGAAGGGGAAATTTGTCATACAAAGGTTGGCGAATTAACCGTTCGTGTGTATGACTTTACTATTTTAACCAAGGCTCTTCGCCCATTACCTGAAAAATTCCACGGTGTAAAAGACGATGACATTAGATATCGTCAAAGATATTTGGATTGTATTGCTAACGAAAAAACCCGTGAAACACTTAAAAATCGTATCAAGGCGGTTAAGTTTATTCGTGACTTTATGGATGCTAACGGATTTGTGGAAGTGGAAACCCCTATCCTTCAAGGCGTTGCCAGTGGTGCGGCGGCTAAGCCATTTATCACTAAGCATAATTCTTTGGATAAGGACTTTTACTTGCGTATTGCTCCAGAACTAGCGCTTAAGGAAATTATTGCTTGTGGTTTTGACCGTGTGTACGAAATTGGCAAAAACTTCCGTAACGAAGGTATGGACCCTTCACACTTGCAAGAATTTACTGTTATTGAATGGTACGCTGCTTACTGGAATTTTGAAGATAATATTAAATTTTCAACCGAATTATTCCAAGGCTTGGTAAAGCATATTACTGGCGGGCTAAAGGTTAATTATCAAGGCATTGAACTTGACTTTGAAAATATCGAACGCATTGACTATTGCGCCGAATTATCTAAGATTATCGGTTCTAACATACTTGATTTTGAAAATGTTGATGATTTAAAGAAAGTTATTCTTGACAAGCACTTGGTTGATGATGGCGAACTTGAAGGTGCTAAATCACTTCCTGCCACTATCGACTTACTATTTAAGCGTGTATTGCGTGATAAGTTGATTCAACCTTGCATTGTTTATAACTACCCTGCTTGCCTAGTTCCACTAGCACGCCGTAATGACAAAGACCCACGCATTATTGATATGTTCCAATTTGTTGCAAATGGTATCGAACTTGACAAGGCTTATTCCGAACTTGTTGACCCACTTGTTCAGCGTGAAGCGTTTGAAGAACAAGCCCGCAACCGTGCCAACGGTGATGACGAATCATTTGGCGTGGACGAAGATTTCTTGCTTGCCATGGAACATGGTATGCCACCAATTTCTGGTTTAGGTTTTGGTATTGACCGTATTGTTGCAATCCTTACCGACCAACAAACACTAAGGGATACAATTTTCTTCCCATTAGTCAAATAATTAGTTAACTTTAAGGAGTTAAAATGAAAAGAATAGAAATTAGAGATTTACACAAAACTTATAAACAGTTTGAAAACCAAGTAATCACAGTTTGTGGTTGGGCTCGTACTGTTAGAGATTCTAAAAACATTGCTTTTATCGAACTTAACGACGGAGCATTTAAAAGTGTGCAAGTGGTAGTAGAGCGTGAAAAGGTGTCTAACTATGATGAAATCGTTAAAACACTTGTTGGTTCTTCATTTAAGATTGAAGGCACAGTAATTGTTACACCTAATGCCCAACAACCCTTTGAACTTAACGCTGTAAGTGTTGAAATTCTTGGCGAATGTAGTGCCGATTATCCTTTACAAAAAAAGCGCCATACAGTTGAGTTCTTGCGTTCAATACCTACAATTCGTCCAAGAGGCAATTTGTTTAACGCAGTGTTCCGCATTAGGTCAGTTAGTGCGTTTGCAATTCACAAATTCTTTAACGAACGCAACTTTGTGTATGTGCACACTCCAATAATTACCGCTAACGACTGTGAAGGTGCAGGAGAGATGTTCCAAGTAACCACTCTTGACCTTGACCGTGTGGCTAAAAGTGGAAAGGTGGATTACGATAAAGATTTCTTTGGTAAAAAAGTATCATTGACTGTATCTGGTCAACTTCACGAAGAAACACTTACCCACGCTTTTGGCAAAACTTATACTTTTGGACCAACTTTTAGGGCTGAAAATTCCAATACTTCTCGCCACGCAGCCGAATTTTGGATGATGGAACCTGAAATGTGCTTTTGCGACATTAACGAACTTATGGACAATGAAGAAGAAATGATTAAATATGTTATTTCTTATGTAATGCAAGAATGCAAGGACGAACTTGAGTTCTTAAATAAGTTTGTAGACCAAGGCCTACTTGAAAGATTAAATAATATTGTATCTAACGATTTTGTTCGCCTAGACTATACTGAAGCAATCAATATTCTTGAAAAGGTTAAGGAGCGCTTCCAATTCCCTGTTAAATGGGGTATTGACCTTCAAAGTGAACACGAAAGATATATTACTGAAGAAGTGTACAAAAAACCAGTGTTCTTAAAGAACTATCCAAAAGACATCAAAGCATTCTATATGCGTCAAAATGATGACGGCAAAACAGTTGCCGCTGTTGACTTGCTTGTTCCTGGTATTGGCGAACTTATTGGTGGCAGTCAGCGTGAAGAACGCCTTGACAAACTTACCACCCGTATGGCAGAACTAGGACTAAACGAAGCAGATTATTCTTGGTACCTTGACACTCGTAGATTTGGTACCAATGTCCACTCGGGTTACGGCTTGGGCTTTGAACGTTTAGTAATGTACCTAACAGGCGTGTCAAATATACGTGATGTGGAAATCTTCCCACGTACCGTTGGCTCAATCCAAGGCTAGTAGACACACTCCAAATGTGTTAAACAAATAAAATGCATAGCAAAAAGCACTCAATAATTGAGTGCTTTTATTTTTTATTCAGCCACTACAGTGTACCAAGTTGCGCCTTCCACTTCCGCCGATTGCACCTTGTATCCCTCAGCCACAAAGTTTGCAACTGGATTTTCGCTTAAACTAGCAGATGGATTGTATTCCTTAAATGTACCACCTTTTACTATGATGCTACCATTAGAACCATCTTTCTTATTTAAAGTAAATCTAGCGCCATATGTTTCATTTTCAGTGTTTCCAACAAATACACCGCCATTGATAATAATTTCACCATCAACGCTAGCATAAATCAATTCGTTATTGTTTGCAACAGTGCCATTGTCTTCAAAATCCTTAGCGCCTACATTTGTAAATGTGCCACCATTGATAATAACTTTACCACCATTTCTTGCCCAAATAGCCATTGAATAATCATTAGATTGTGTAGCAGAATTTACAACACCATCACCCTCAATTGTCAACTCACCATTTTCAATAACCATAAAGATGCCATCCCCCGCTATGTCGTTTACAGCAGTTAATGTTTTACCATTTAGGTTGATTGTAACTTTACTTTCAATTGTGATTTTGCTCTCTAGGTCAATGTTGGCAGTTAATTTAATAACATCAGTGGCAGTTGCATCAGCAATCGCTGTTGTAAGTTCTGTAGCAGTTCCCACATAGATTGCTGCGTCAGCAGGCTCTTTTTCTTTATCTCCGCATGCTGAAAACACTAATGCACAAGGCATAACCAAACAAAGTGCCAAAACAAAACTTAAAATTTTATTTTTCATAATCTCCTCCCTTTTAATTGAAAAATTTATTTATTCGACACAAATATCACATTTATATATTCATGCTAATAAACTATTTTAAATTGCTTTTATTTTAAACCTACATATAAATTTTGTGTCGACAAGCAAAATTTATACGCCAATTAACATTTTTAGCATAAAATATAATCTACCACCCAATAACCAGTTTTAAACCAATTTAATCAAATTAACATCATTTAAAATTATGATTTTTTATTATCTATATTGACTAAAAGTAATTTCAGTTATATACTATTATCATGCAAAAGGTTAATTATAATTTGGTTATGAAGCAACAATTAAGCGCTTTACAAGGCAAGCCTAGGCTCTTGCTTCATGTTTGTTGCGCTCCTTGTAGTTCGGGCGTGTTACCTAAATTAAAAGAATATTCTGATATTACCCTATATTACTACAACCCTAACACCTATCCTAAGGACGAATATTTGCTTAGAGCCGAACAGTTTGCCAAACTAACAGATTTGCCACTTGTTGTTTGCGATTATAATCATAACGAATTTTTAGATGCTGTTAAAGGGTTTGAGCAAAACCAAGAAGGCGGAACAAGGTGTCAAAAATGTATTGAGTTAAGGCTTGAAAACTCTTTTAACTATGCCAAAACCAACAACTATGATTATGTCACTACCACCCTATCGATTAGTCCACACAAAGATGCACAATTTATCAACTCTTGTGGGAAAAAGTTGCAACAGCAATATAATGTCACCTATTTGTATGCCGACTTTAAAAAGGATAATGGTTTTTTATTTAGCATCAACGAAAGTAAAAAGTATGATTTATACCGCCAAGAATATTGCGGTTGTGAATTTTCATTTACAACAAAAAATTAGAATAATTATAATTGATTATAATATTTGCAACAATTTAAGAATTGTATCATTAATGATTAATGTATAATTTTTGCCACAAAATAAAAATTTGTAAAAATTTATAAAAATTTTGTAAAAATCATTGACATTTATTTTTAGGTGTGCTATTATAATTGTGCATTTGATGTATGGGGGTATAGCTCAGTTGGCTAGAGCACCTGCCTTGCAAGCAGGGGGTCTGCGGTTCGAATCCGCATATCTCCACCATAAACAAATGCTTTGATGTTCCCACATCAAACTTAATAAAGGAGTGTAGCTCAGCAGGTTAGAGCACCACCCTGATAAGGTGGGGGTCGGTGGTTCGAGTCCACTCAATCCTACCACTTAAAACCCCTAGAAATAGGGGCTTTTTTAATGCTTTTTTGTCAAAAACAGGGTTAAATTTTTGACTACTATTGACCGATTTTTTGACTACTAATATTTTTAAACTAAATTTTTGCAAAAAAAAATAGACCGATAAGAGATAATTCTCCTATCGGTCTTATTCTTTCTAAAACTGCCTAGAAATGTGTAAATAGTAGTCAAAATAGAAGTCAGATTTTACATTTCCATATTAGATTGTTTTTTCTTTTTTCTGCGTTCTTCTCGTTCTTGTTCATAAGTATCAACATCTTCTTGTTCTTCTTGCTCTTGTTCTATTTCTTTTTGTTGTTCTTGTTCAAGTTTTCTCTTTTCAAGTAGTTCAAGAATTCGGTCAAGTTGGTCATCACTTATGTTGTCAATTATTTGTTGTTCTTTATCGTTTGGTCTTTGTTCTTCATCAACAGCAAATTCTCTATTAAATAAATCAGTTGCTCTTTTAAAGTATGATTTATCAACAGAGTTGTATGTTGTGATTGTTGTTTTTACAGATTTGTGCCCTAAAAGAGCTTGTATGACTTTTGGATTTTCGTTGTTCTCAAAAAGCATATTAGAGTAAGTGTGGCGAAGTCCGTGAAAGTGAATTCCGTATTTGTCTAACTCGTGAGCTTTCAAAAATCTTTCTAGTATAGATTTCATACCTGAATAAGACCTAACACTTCCGTCATTGTTTGCAAATATAAATACTTCTGGGGCGAGCAAATCAACATTGTTTTCTTTGCCTATTAGCCATTGTCTTTTCTTGTAATCTTCAAGTGCTTTAATCAAAATGTCGGGGAGTGGAACTTCGCGAACAGAGCAAGCTGTTTTGGTATCACTAACAACTGTTACTCGTTCGGTTACATTTCCTTCTTCATCAAATTTTGGAACTTGGGTTACCCCAAATTCCACATTTAATGTTTTGTTTTTGAAATCAACATTTTCCCAACGTAGTGCAAGAACTTCACCAACACGAAGTCCACCAAAGAGCATTGTTAAGCAAAATGGTTTTAATAAATCGTGCTTGTCTAAATCTTCAATAAACTTTTCTCGCACTTCCATAGGTATTGCTTTATATCTATTTTCGTTATCATAAATTTTTCGTTCGCTAGATTTTACTTTTGTTTTTCTTGCTGGATTATCACTCGCTAAATTATTCTCAATAGCATATTCAAAGAATTGGCTAATTAAGAATTTTATCTTTCGTGTAGTATCTAAACTATATTCTTGTTCAAGCAATTCATTAAGCAATTTTTGTATGACAATAGTATTAACTTCATCAATCTTCATTTTTCCAATTTGTGGTTCTATGTGTAGTTTAAAATTTCTAAATTGATGTTCAAAAGTTCTTCCAGATACTACTTGTTTTTTGAATACAAGTAGCCATTCTTTCATCATATCGCCAAAGGTATTGTTTTCAATATAGTCAAGATTATCATTTGAAATTCGATTAGTTAGTTCTGTTAATTTTGCTTTAGCGCTTTTACTTAAATTATCAATTGGTAAAATTGAGATTTGATTATTAATTGTTTTTAGATTTTTTTCTAATGCATTAATTGTTTTAATTAAGTGAACTTTACCTAAGAATAAAGTTGCTTTTCCATGTTTATTACCGTTAAATATTTCATATAATGTTTCATAATAGTCTTCGTTATAAGAAATAAAATCTTTTCTATTTTCAGTTAATGTCATTAAATGAGATAATTCTTTAATATCATTTTTGGTACAAATAGTTACTTAAGTATCTAATTTTAATGATTTTGCTAT
>JAFULP010000007.1 GCA_017473285.1 Clostridia bacterium | reverse complement strand
CACTCAAAAATCACCTATTTTTAAGCATATTACAAAAGTTATCCACCGAGTTATCAACCAAATGTGGATAACTTTTAAGGTTAATTGCATATATTTTATCCACCATATATTTGTCCTGCATCGCATACCTACAACAACATTTAATCGTATGTTAGTGCGTAGATTTTTTGACAATATTCTTGCTTTTTTGTTTTGAAAAGCCTTGTGATTGTGTTATAATGTTGATGCTATTTTTATTATCATATAATATCGTAGACTATTAAATAGTTTCGCTTATTAACTGGAGTAATTATGATTAAACAAATAAACAAAATGCTATCTGGTACCAAAAATGTTGCCATTATAGGTCATATTAACCCTGACGGGGACTGTTTTGGTTCTATTAGTAGCATCGGCGATTATATTAGCCTAAATTTCCCCAATTGCACCGTTCACAGTTTTGCTGAATGCGACACAATCGCTGAAGAATTTAAACCCTTTACTAAAGATTTAACTTTTAATATTCAACCACTAAATCATTACGATGTTTGCATATGCGTGGATGCCGCCAGCATTGGTCGTCTTGGTAAATATATTGATGTGTTTAACAATTCAACCCACACTATTTGTATTGACCACCATGCAACCAATAAAGGCTTTGCCCAAACCAATTTGGTTAATCCAATATCATCAAACTGTGAAAATATATATAACCTTTTAAAAGATGCCAACTTTGATTTGCCAAAATCCACAGCGGGTAAATTGTTTGCGGGCATCATAACCGACACCAACAACCTGTCAACCAACTCTGTGACTAAAAACACATATTTAACCGTTTTGGATTTAATTAATAAAGGAATAGATACCTATAAGATTATACGCTACTTTTTAAATTCTAATAGTATGCCCCAGTTTAAACTGCTATCAATGGCGATGAATAGTGCCAAGTTTTATAACAATGATACCATTATGATTATGGAAATCACTAAGGAACAATTAGCATCTACTGGTGGCACTCAAGAAGATTTAAATCCAATTATTAATCAAGCGTTTTGTATGAAGCACGCATTAGGTGCCGTGCTTATAACTCCACGCAACAATCAAACGCATGTAAGTTTTAGGGGACGTGAAGATTTGGATGTTAGCGTATTGGCGCAACACTTTGGCGGTGGAGGGCACAAAGCCGCAGCCGCATTTACCACTCCTACATTTACTGTGCAAGATTTGCAATACATAATTGAACAATTATCTCAACAAATTAATTCATTACCACCAAAAAATGAAAATATATTTTAATTAACTGTTGACAATTTATTTCATTTAAACAATAAAAAATATTTTAATTAATTATTTGATAATTTTTTTAAAATAATTAAAAAATTCTTGAAAATTTAATTTTGCTTATAAAATATACTAAAAAATAAGGCTAAATCGCCTTATTTTTATTTTATTTAATATTTTGTATTATTTTAATATTTTTACATTTTTGAATTATTTAAATATTTTTAAATAAAATCTTTGTATATTTCTTTTAAATTATCCGTATAACTTGGTTCATCAATTTGCTCATCGGCAAGCACTTTTAGCGTTGAATAAACTTGCCCGTCAACAATAATTTCAATATATCCTAATTCTTGTCCCAAATCACATTTACTAACTTTACTTGGCACATAACAATTAATTGTATAATTTGGCGTCTCACCTTTTTTAGTTAATATGCTACATGCCCCATCAATTTTAACATTAAGTTGCCTTTCATCCTTGTATGAAATATTAATTAATCCATTTGTGTCGATTGTATGATTTTCATAGTTTGCAAAACCGTAGTTTAGTAAATCACTTGCGCTTTTAAATCTTTCCTTTGTTGTATTTGCGCCAAGGACTACCGAAATCAAACTTAAGTTGTTACGCTTTGCCCCAACAGCCAGACAATATCCCGCCTCACTTGTTGAGCCAGTTTTACCACCAATGCATCCTTCATAAAATCTTGACAATCTGTTAGTGTTAGTCATCTCAGTAGTCCTACCGCTTGGATGTTCAAAATTTTCTAGCCACACGCTTGAGTATTCGTGATATTTTTCATAACTCAATACATTTTTTAGTATTTTCGCCACATCTAATGCACAAGAATATTGATTATCCGCAGGCAATCCTGTGCAATTTATATAATTTGTGTTATTCAAATCCATCTCCTTGGCACGAGCATTCATTTTATCCACAAAACCACTTTCACTGCCCGCTATATGTTCGGCAAGTGCAACCGACGAATCGTTGGCGCTACATACAATAACACTTTTTAGCAGTTCACCTAAATTATATTCGCAATTTGCATCCAAAAATATTTGCGAGCCACCCATTCCCGATGAATTTTCACTAACCATAACCTTATCATCTAATGAAATAGCCCCCGCTTCCACTTGCTCGAAAGTAAGCATTATGGTCATCAGTTTTACAATGCTTGCAACTGGCATACGAGTGGTTGCATTGTTTTCATATAGCACATTGTTTGAGTCCATATCAATCAGTATACTAGCCTTGGTTTCCACTTCTGGCACATAATTGCTTGCATAAGTTTGCCCCATACCAGCACCCAAATTTAAAACCATTATCAATGTTAAAGCCAAGCATATTGCCAAATTTCGTAAATTTTTCATATAAAACTCCTACTAATATTATTTGTACAACTTCAAATTTTATTTATAAATATTTAAATTAAGAAAATTTTACAAAAACTATTGATTAAATTTTAAAAGTGTGTTATAGTTAAATGCGTATGTAAAACCATACCTTGTCTTAAAACTTGATTTTAAGACCAATAGTCCAAAAGGAGGTTAATATGAATAAGTACGAACTTATGTACATTTTAGTTAATACTGGTAATGACGAAGAGCGTGACGCTATGATTGAAAAAGTTAATACCCTTATTACTAAAAATGGTGGCGTTGTTGAAAGCGTTGACAAAATTGGCAATAAGAAATTGGCTTACGAAATCAACAAGAAACATGATGGTTACTATGTATTAGTTAATTTTAGTGCTGATGCATCTGTTCCAGCCGTAGTAAGCAACACACTTAGAATTACTGAAGGCGTTTTAAGATTTATCGTAGTTGCAAAATAGTTTGCTAAAAGGAGCACTTTATGAACAAAGTATTTTTAATTGGAAATCTTACAAGAGATCCAGAATTATCTACCACAAATTCAGGTATTTCTGTGTGCAGAATATCTATTGCGGTATCACGCCGTTTTGCAAACGCTGACGGTTCTAGAGAAACAGATTTTTTCAATGTTGTTGCATGGAGAGCAATTGCTGAAAATTGCGCAAAATATTTAAAGAAAGGTAGCAAGATTGCCGTTATGGGCAGTATTCAAAACCATTCTTATGAAGGCAACGACGGCACAAAGCGTTATACAACTGATATAACCGCTGAGGAAATTGAATTTTTGTCAACAAAGGGTGATGCAACTGTTGATGGTCCTAGCGCTATACCTACACCTGACACTGGATTGCAACCAATTGATGATGACGATAACACTTTACCATTTTAATTAAAAGGAGTACATTATGAGTGAAGAATTAAAAGTTGCTACAGAAGTTGTTGAAGCACCTGCTCAAACACAAGCTCCTGTAGAAAAGAAAAAATATTTCAAACATAAAAATAAGAAAAAAGTTTGCTTGTTCTGTGAAAATAAAGATAAGGCTATCGATTATAAAGATATCGCTACACTTAAGAAGTTTGTTACAGAAAAAGGCAAAATTTTACCTTCACGCCAAACTGGCACTTGCCCTAAACACCAAAGAGCAATCACAGTTGCCGTTAAGCGTGCTAGAAATATTGCTTTACTACCATTCAAAGGTGAGTAATAAGATAAAACACATTGATATTTTCAATGTGTTTTTTGTTTGTTTTCTTGACAAAGCGGAATTTTAATATAATAATGATTATATAAATTTATTTGACACGGAATTAAAATGCAATTAACCATTGACAAATTTAAACAACATCAAGTATTATATGTAAATATATTATTTACAATTTTTTGTGTATTTTCAACACTGGCAATAGGGTTTGAATTTGTATGGTATTTGATGTGGCTGATAGTTCCAATTTTTATGCCAACGGACAAATCAATACATTGTATAATGTATATGTCACTTTATATGCGGGTGACCTATAGCGTGGAATTATTTTCTTCAATTATTTGCTTATCAATATTTATCGTTTTAATTAAAGAATTAATATATTTAAATAAAAATAAGTTAATAAATAAATATTTTAAAATAATTATATTTTATTTAATTTTAATTATTTTTCCGCTATTTTATAGTATTATTTTAAATAAATGTATCAATATTTCTTTTATTTATTATTTAAATGTAGTTAATTTTTTATTTTTATTTTATTTATTAAAAAATAAATTAAATTATAATATTATTTTAACTTATAGTTATGGAATAATTACTGCCAGTGTTTTATCGTTTGTGATGTATGGTGCAGGATTGTATCATTTCCCATTTCATGCGGGTGGACGCTTTTGTGCTTTTTCACCAGTGTGCAACACCTTGGGAGCAAGTTGCGCCATTTGTATTGCATCAATATATGTATTGTGGCTAAACAAAAAACTTAAATCAAGCCACACACTATTATTAATAACCGCTTTGTCATTGATTGGAATAATAACTTTTTCTAAAACATTTTTTATAATATTTTCAATAACACTATTAACAATATTTATTAATCAATTTAAAAATTGCAAAAACAAAAAGCGATTATTAACAATTTGTTTATTTGCACTTATAATATTAAGCCCATTTATTTTATATTATGGGGTGATAATGTTTGAAAGATTTTTTGGCGATACAAGTTATTCCAATATCATTGACCGCCTAACTACTGGAAGATTGGATAAATGGATAATTTATATTAAGCCTTGGGCTAAAAATTTATATTCAATATTATTCGGTTTAGGATTTGGTTATGATTACAACACAATATTTTCGAGCCATAGTTTTTATGTTGGATATTTATCCAAAATGGGAATAATTGGGTTTGCGATATTGTTATTGTTTGTATATTCAACAGTTTTGCGCAAAAATAATGGGAATTTTAAGTTAAAGTATCTACCTATAATATTAATTTTATTAATTTGCATAGTTGAAGATTTGAGTTATAACACATTTAACTTTATACCTTTTGCTTTGGCAACCATTTGTATCAACCAGCATACCGACACACAGATTTAAAATTTACGATTGACTATTTGATATGTTTATGCTATTATGTATAGTAACTTAACAATATTTTTAAGAAGGTATTAATGATTTTAACTAAAGATAATCCTAAAATATTTTATTACATGCTAATAGCATATACTTTTTTTGCATTTTTGTCGACTTTGTCTTCAATGTTTTTTGTGATGCTAATTGCACTGATGCTACTTAGTTTGTTTGTGCTAAATGATAGCGATAAGTTGTGTTTTTGGGCGTACGCCTCTTGCTATATGGCGTGTTTTAATATTGAGTCAATGTTTTTAAAAATTGTTGACTTAATGATGGCTATATTATTAATTAAGCAATTAATTTTGGCAATCAAAAATAAAAATAAAAAAAATATTTGTTTTGTTAGTTTGGTGTTAGCGTTGTGCTTGATTGCCTTTGTGTATGGTTTGTGTATAAGTAAATTCAAAGTATATAAATATTGGCAAGGGTTTGGAATAATACTTAGCATTGCTACTATATATTTTGTTGGAAATGTTAATGTTAAAAAACTTACTCTGATTTTGAGTTTAGGTTTAATTACTTCTTCAATGTTATCAATAATTTCCTACAATTGTGGCATATTGCCAGTTGCTCCATACATGGAAACAACTTCATATGTTAGATTTGGTGGATATTTTAATTATGTTAATGCTTTGGCGCTATATTGTTCATTGTGTCAAACTTGCTTGCTAACATTGTTTTTGATTAACAAACTTGATATTAAAAAGTGGTTTTGGCTAGTTCTGGTTATAACTTTTATAGGATTTTGCACATTTTCTAAAAGTTTTTTATTAATAACAATTATCACTTATGTGCTTGCAACTATTTTAGGTTTTGTAAAATCAAATAACAAAAAAAGATTTGTATTATTTTTAGTTGCTGGTTTGGCTATTGTTGCCTTACTTGCGATAATATTTAACAATTATCTTGACTTGATTATTGGAAGATTTTATGGCGGAAAGCAAACAGCCGATATAAACACAGCAACCACAGGACGCTTTGGCATTTGGAAAACATATTTTAAATATTGGTCAAGTTCACCTTTGTATGTACTGTTTGGTTGCGGAATTACAGCCGACAGCGTGGGTAAATACACTCCTCACAACTTCTTTATTACATTGCTTTATCGATTTGGGATTGTGGGCGTAATTATGCTAATTGCTATGCTAGTGTTTATATTTAAACAATTAAAACTTAATAAAAATATTTATTGTTACTTGCCAGTAGGAATAGTTTTACTAAACGCCTTCTTTGAAGATATATCTAGCAGTTTATTTACTTGTTTGCCACTGTTAATTGCAATATTCTTTATTTTGAAAGATAAAACTATTGCCGAACAAAAATAATCTTAAGGGGTGATTATGAGTGATTTTATTTTTAAAATAGACCACCAAGTTGCAGAATTGTTTCATAAAATATACTCAATTGGCGGTGAGTTTGCCAATTTTTGCATGAAGGGTATAAGTTATATTGCTGAGGCTGGCATATTGTTTTTGCTTGTTGGGCTAGGTTTAGCATTGTTTAAGCGTACCCGAAAAATTGGCGGGACAATATTACTTGCTGTAGCTTTAGGCTTTGTGTTTACTAATATCATATTAAAAAATGCTATTGGCAGAGCAAGACCGTTTGAAAATGTAAGTAGTGATTTTTATAAATGGTGGTTAGATGCGGGGGCAAATTTTGAAAGCGGACATTCGTTCCCATCAGGGCACACAACTGCAACTACCGCCTTTGCCGTGGCAATATTTTTAACAACCAACAAAAAGTATAGTTGGCCAATATTGTTGCTACCAATTGCTATGGCTAGTAGCCGAATTTATTTAATGGTACATTATTTTACCGATTGCCTTGGCGGATTGGTTGTTGGAGCAGTTGTTACTATAATTTCGTATTTGATTGTGAAATTTATTTACGCTAGTAAGTTCAAGTTCTTTGTGTGGTTAAGAGAGTTTGATTTATTCCGTCCTAAAGACACAAAGGCATCAAACCCAGTAGCCAACACTCAAAGTAATAACACAACTGAAAAAGTAGAAGAATTTATATATGTGCCACAAAGTCAAGAAACAAGTGGTGAAAATCCAACAAGTAATGCTGGAAATTTAGATGACAAAAATAACGAATAAGTTTAAAAAATATGAACCCGAAAGGGTTTTTATTTTTTTTCTTTGACATTTAAATATTGTTTTTGTATACTTTTATAAAGGAATGATGTTATGAATATTGAAAATATCGAACAAGAAATTGGTAATTTGATTGAAAAGTTTGAATTAACCAAGTCCTGTCTTAATCTAAAGGAGTCGTCTTTGCGCCTTGCTGGCCTATTAAAGGAACGGGAGTCACTATCGTTTTGGTCCAATGTAGATTTTGCTATGAACACTAACAAGGAAATTAAAAGTTTACAATCATTGTTTGACAAGGTTAATAGTTTGCAAAATCGTCTTGCAAGTCTAGCCGAACTTAAAGATATGCTAGAACAAAGCGATGATTTATCATCTTTGAACGAAATTTATTGCGAAGTGGTAAATTTGGCAGAAGAAATTGATAATTTAAGTATACGCACTCTTTTGGATGGCAAGTATGATATTTGCAATGCAATCATTACAATTCATTCGGGCGCTGGCGGAACGGAATCTCAAGATTGGGTAAGTATGTTGTATCGTATGTACAATATGTATTGCAACGACAATAATATTGATGTAACAATTGTTGATAGTATCGACGGGGGTGGTGTTGGGCTAAAAAGCATAACTTTCCTAGCCAAAGGTGAATATGCTTATGGCAAACTTCGTAGCGAAATGGGCGTTCATAGATTAGTTAGAATTTCGCCTTTTGATGCATCAAAGCGCCGTCATACGACCTTTGCAAGCGTGGAAGTGGCGCCTGAAATTACTAGCGAAGGAGATATTGTAGTTAATAATGATGATTTAAAAATTGACACTTATCGCAGTTCGGGAGCTGGCGGGCAGCATGTTAATACTACTGATTCGGCTGTTAGAATTACCCACTTGCCTAGTGGGATTGTGGTTACTTGTCAAAACGAAAGAAGCCAATTGCAAAATCGTGAAAACGCACTTAAAATATTAAAAAGTAAATTGTTGTCGCTTAAACTGGAAGAAGAACAACAAAAAATGCGAGACATCAAGGGAGAATTAAAGAAAATTGAATGGGGAAGCCAAATTCGTAGTTACATCTTTCAACCTTATACAATGGTTAAGGACCACCGCACCGATTATGAAATAAGCGATGTTCAAGATGTGATGGACGGCAATCTTCAACCACTGATAAACGAATACCTTAAAAAATCTCATACAAAATAAGGAATTAAACAAAAAACCTCACTATTAATGAAGTGAAGTTTTTTTATTATCAAAATTACACCTAATCGTTGTCTTGTTGTGGCTTGTCTGTGCCTTGTGGGCGCACTTGTTGGCGTGGCATAGGTTGAGTAGGTCTTAGTTGTGAAGGGCGTTGTTGTGGCATAGATTGAGTAGGTCTGCTTGGGGCTGACATTGGTTGGGTTGGAGTAGATATTACGTTATTATCAGCCAATTCGCCCGAAGTTGAGCCTTTAAACCCTTCATTTTTCTTTTTATGCTTGGCAACCAATTCCTTACGACAATGTATTTTAAATTTTTCAATGTCTTGAATAGTGTATCCAGTTGTTGTTTTGTCCACCGCTAAACGATAAAATTCTTGATACAATTTTGGTGAAATTAATGTACACAATAACCCGTTATACGCTTCTTTTGCCCTTTGAGCATATTGTGGATTACTTTTGATTTCAATCCCATTTTGAGATACCGCATCCAAACAATTAAATGCATTTTCCAACGCATCCTTTTTAAGTTCATAGTTTTTGTCGTACATAATTATATCCCTATCCAGCAAATCTATGATATTGCTTCTGGTAAGATATAGTATGATTACAGCAAACACTGAAATAACTATACCCGCAATTCCGCACCACATCGATACTTGTTCCATTATATAGATCCCCCTAAATATTTAATTTGATTTAAAACTTTAATTGTTATTTCTATTATAGCATATGTTGATAACAAATTTCAAATGTTTTATATTATTTTAATTAATAATTTTTAAAATATTCGTTTTAATATTTGCACAAATTCGTTTTGATGTGGCTTTACCACAATATCCACTCTGCCCACTATAGTATTTTTCTTAAGTGGACCAACTAAAGATGAGTCTTTTGAAACCTCCCAGTTATCACCCAGCACAAAAATTTCGCCCTTTTTAACAATTACGCCTTGTGCGATATCATTTTCCTTATAAATTCGGCTTGCATCTTGCTCATGGTTTTCAATATATTGCAAAAAACTATTGTATGTGTTGTATCCACCACCTAAATTTGGTTTTGAATAAAACACCGCATCGTTTACTAGCAAATCATATTCCTGACTTTGGCTATTGTACACAATATTTACTATATCACCCTCGGTTGCAATCAATCTTTTAACGGTGTAACCACTAAAATTGGGATGATTACGCAAGTCCAACACTACTATATCGTCGGCTGACACTTTTGCAAATCGGTTAATATACACCACATCTCGTTTGTCAGTAATATCAAAACTGGTGTTCAGCGTAGGTTGCATAGATTTGCCATTTACATATGTCCTAATATACACCACATTAAACACCGTGCACACACTAACTACTATGGCAAAAATTGCTATAGCGACTGCTATTGCTCTTAACAAATTTATTTTAGTCCGTGGCAACTTGTACATATCCTTATTATACTTAATTTTATTTGTTTTTACAATAATATTTAGCCAATTAGTTGCAATTATGATATGGTTGGTAGCGTTTATTATAATTAAAATACCATTTATTTAAATTTGTTTGCTTATAAATATTGATTAATCAAAATTTATATGATAAAATATTGTTTATGAAAACTAGCGAACTCATTATTAACAAATCTCGCTTTATAGGCATTATGCAACCGTTGAGTTGTGAACAGAATATTGCCGACACTTTAAACAAAGTTAAACTTGAACACAAAAAAGCCACTCATATATGTTACGCTTATGTGTATAGTGTGGATAAGGTACTAGAAAAGTGTAGTGATGATGGCGAACCTAAAGGTACGGCGGGCGCTCCTATTATGAATGTTATTAAAAAGCGTGGATGTAAAAATACGCTTGTAATAGTAGTTAGGTATTTTGGCGGAATTAAATTGGGTGCTGGCGGACTGGTTAGAGCCTATAGCAAAACAGCGGGAAGTTTGTTTAATTAAAAGGATATTGTTATGAATTTAAAACAAGAAGTATATTCAGTATTAGAACAATTAAAAGATTATGGTGATTTAAATGGCTTGCTAATTGAAAGCATTGACGAAACTAAAGGTGACTATTGCTTGCCTTGTTTTTCGCTTGCTAAAACTTTGCGTAAAGCCCCTATGATTATTGCCGATGAAATTGCTAAAAGTTTAAATATTGACAACTCAAATATTGAAAAAGTTGAAAGCGTGGCAGGTTATGTAAATTTCTTTTTAAACAAAGAAAATGTAAGTAAAAATGTGTTAAATAACTTTGTTGTACCTAAGCATAACTCAAACGATAAAGTAGTGTGCATTGATTATTGCTCGGTAAACCTTGCCAAATATATGCATATTGGTCATTTAAAAAACAGTTTCTTGGGCGAAAGTTTGGCTAGATTGTTTGAACATTTTGGCTACAAGGTAGTTAGAATTAATTATATTGGCGATTATGGCACACCGTATGGCAAAATTATTGCAGGGCTTCAAATGTGGGGCACCGATGAAGATGTAAAAACTCGTGGTATTGATGCCTTGCAAGAATACTATGTTAAATTCTGTGCCGCTGAAGCCGATGATGAAAATTTGCAACAATTGGCTCGTGACCTATCCAAAAAAATTGAAGATAAAGATGCTGAAATTTATCCTATTTATCAGCAAATTATTGAAGTTGCACGAAAAGAAGCAGAGCGCTTGCTAGATATTTTGGGTATTCACTTTGATTCGTGGAAAGGTGAAGCAAGTTATGCTGAAGAGTTAAATGATGTGGTTAAAATGCTTGATGAGAAGGGTTTGTTGTCAATCAGTGAAGGCGCTACTATTGTAGATTTGTCCAAATTTGATATGCCACCTTGCTTGGTTAAGCGTAGTGACGGAGCTAGCATTTACGCATCTCGTGATATTGCTGCTGCAATCGATAGATACAACACTTATAAGTTTGATAAAATGCTGTATCTAACTGCTGTTGAGCAAAAACTTCACTTTGCCCAATTCTTTAAAGTATTAGAACTAGCGGATATGCCTTTTAGCAGTTCACTTGAACATATATCTTATGGCAGATTTAGTTTGCCTAGTGGCAAAATTTCATCCCGTCATGGCAAGCAAGCCGTGCTGGTAGATTTGATTGATTATGTGCTTGATAAAGCAAAAGATGTAATAAAAAATCGTACTTTTAGCATTGAAAAGCCTGAAGATGTGGCTATGAAAGTGGCTAAAGGTGTGTTAAGTTTTAATGCTATTAACATTGACCGTAACAAAGATGCTATATTTGATATCGACCGTGCATTTAGTTTTGAAGGCGAAACCGCACCATATATGCAATATACATATACTAGAATTATGAGCATATTGCGCAAGGCTCAAGGTTTGGAATTAGATAGTGTCGAACCTGACTATTCATGTTTAAATCAAACTCAAGCCTTTGAACTTATCAAATCTTGTTGCCAACTTGATAATATCTTATCACTTGCCATCGATAAGCGTGACCCAAGTGTAGTGTTGAAATATTGTATGGAAATGTGCAAAACTTTAAATAAATATTATACAGTTTGCAAAATATTGGATGACAATATGGCTCAAGTAAAGGCAAAATTACAATTATTAACATTAGTAAAAGATGTTTTATCCACAGCATTTAATCTAATTTGTATTGAAACTGTGGAAGAAATGTAGATTAAACAAAAAATAAGTCCTAATAATAGGGCTTATTTTTTTATAAACATTTATTAATCTTCATCCGTAATTGCGTTTACTGGGCAAATTTGCATACAAGTACCGCACTTAATACATTTCTTTTTATTAATTTCGGCTTTGCCACCCTTCATAGCTATTGCATTTACTGGGCACATTGAAGCACACGCTCCACATCCCAAACACTTTTCTTTATTAACCTTCATATATTCTCCTTTGTTTTAGTTATTATACTATTATTTATCAATTGTGTCAAATAATCTTTATTACAATTTCAAACACTATGCTATCATATCCCACTGGACTTATGTACAAAATTGTTTCGCCAATTTCTAGCGGCAACAACTCAATTATCATAGGATTACAATTAAGTATTTTAACAACATCGTCATTAACCCAGCAATTAATAAATTGATTGTCAATGTTAATTAATTCATACGCCATAGTAAAACTAAGTTTTGAATGTTTGATTTCTATTGTATCATTTTCTATCTTCTTAGCACCAACTGTCAGTCTTAATGCGATATCGTTTTCAATAATTTTTGGTTTTATAATTATAGAAATTGTTTTACATACAACTATGTTATCAAACTTTAAAACAACATCAATTTTGCCAAGTCCGCTATTGATTGCAGTGACAATGTCGTTGTTGATGGATAAATTTTCATCACAACTTATTTCCACCGTTGCGTCGGCTGGACAAATAGTTTTGGCAACTGATGATAAATCTATTTCATCGTCAACATATAGCGATATTTTGTTCTCTTGTTTGATATACATACTGGTTGTGGTTGACGGATTGTCCACAACGGTCAAAGCAATGGTGTCTTTTAAATAATAATTTTCGTTTGCTTTTATTTTGCAAGCAAGTGTGTATTTGCCCGCTGATGTAAATGTATATTTACTTTCACTAATCTCAACTTCTTCACTATTGCCCGACTTTTTAATTGTAAATTCAGGCGTAACAGTACAGTCACTAGGAGTTATTGTAATTAAATTGTCGTCTACAACCAACTCATTATCAATGTAAATTTCAGCACCACCAATCATACCGCAAAAACTAATAGAGTCCGCATACACAACTCTATCATTGGTTTTTCTTGATATCTTTACTGCGCTCACTATGGAAGCAACAGCTGCAACAGCTACGACAGCAATTGACAAAATTCGACATTTTATTTTCATAGCCATATAATAAAACAATTTTGAAGCGATTTCAATACCTTTTTCAAAATTTATCCATTTTTTTAATCAAATCATCTTGTGTGCACCTTCCCAAAATCTCAATTATTACTTTTGGGTATTTGACAAAAACCTAAATCCAAGTATAATATTAGTATGAATTGTAATATCTGCCCTAGAAGGTGCAATGTAAATCGTGATACAAATGTTGGATTTTGTAACGCTAATAACAACTTCAAAATAGCAAAATATATGCTTCATATGTGGGAAGAGCCTATAATCTCAGGCGATAAGGGAAGTGGAGCAATCTTTTTTTCGCACTGTAATTTAAAGTGTGTTTATTGCCAAAATGCTGAGATTAGTTCTGGTGGCAAAGGGCAAAGTGTTTCTATAGAGCAATTTATTGATATTATGAAAGAACTTGAAAGTAATGGTGCTCACAACATTAACCTTGTAACTCCTACACATTATAGCGAACAAATAATTAAGGCATTGACATTATACAAGCCGTCCATTCCTGTGGTGTGGAATAGTAGCGGATATGAGAGTGTTGAAACTATTAAAAAACTTAAAAATCTTGTAGACATATATCTTGTAGATATGAAATATATGGACAATGACTTGGCATTTAATCTTTCAAAAGCCAAAGATTATCCACAAGTTTGCACACAAGCAATACTTCAAATGCGCAAAAATCAACCTAATGATATTATTGATAATGACATTATGCAAAAAGGTGTTATCATCCGCCACCTTGTCTTGCCTAACGAAATTGATAATAGTTTCAAGGTTGTTGATTGGGTGTTTAATAATCTAGGCAAGCACACTTTTATAAGCATTATGGGGCAATACACTCCTTGCCATCTTGCACTAAACAGCCCTAAATACAATCGTCCGCTTAAACCAATTGAATACAAGCGTGTGATTAACCATTTAAATAAATTAGATTTTGACAATGGCTTTTATCAAGACTTAGATAGTGCAAATCAATGTTTTATTCCAGATTTTGACAAATTTAGCAATTAATTTGCCCTTTGGTTAATATATATATTGTATGAAAATTCCCCACAAATTTTCATACTCACTTATTGAGCCTATCAAAAAGCACCGTGCTTTTGTTAGTTTTATTATAATACTGACCGGTGTTTGTATTTTTTGCGCTGTTATGGCGGGCATCAAGTTTAGCAATAGTTCGTTGCTTATCAGTTTTTCAAATGTGGTAATTGTCAAATTCTTGCGTGGCTCTACGGGCTTTGGTGGAATGTTGTTTACCAATCTATTTACCATTGGCGTATTTGCAATTATTATAATATGTTCGTGCTGTAAAAAGTACACAATAAGTATAGGTATTTTCTTTTATGGCTACTATGTTTATGCCCAATCCTTAACTCTAATTGCTTTTATATTAGAATATGGAATAATCAACACTTTAGTAGTTGCATTTTGTATGCTACTGTTTATGGCTGTCACATTGTTTTTACTGCTTGAATTATTTTTAATTTGCATTGAGTTTCAAAATGAGCCATTTTATTTTAAGTGTGCTATTTCCAATTGCTTTACAATACTGATAATGATTATAATTCTACTTATTTTACAAAGCATTATCTTCTTTGTCCTTCGCAATTATATAATAGTATTGGTGTATTAGTAATTAAATTTTTACCCAGCAAGCCTTTAACCATTTTTAAAATGTTGCACATATTGTTAAGTTATGATATAATATATTATAAACTATCGGAAGTAAAATCAAAAAATTGATTTTAACACAACTAAAATTGTGTGCTAGATTAAAATCTAGCCTTCCGAAGTATGTATAACCATCAGTTGCTGTCAAATATCCCTTCGGGCTGCTTGACGACAACTTCCGATAATATCAACAATGTATTGTTTGCCAACACTGTTGATTTATTTATTGTGTTTGCGTTTATGGTGTAATGGATAGCACAATGGTCTTCGGAACCATTAGTTCGGGTTCGAATCCTGATAAGCGCACCACTACTAAACTAAATCGGGTTCGATTTAGTTTGTTTAATATTAATTTTAAATTAGATATTGTAAAACATATTAAAATATGATATACTTTAAACATATTAAGGAGTATATTATGAGTTCTATAGATAACGATCCACCTAAACATGCAGATATTGGTTCTTTAACACATCCTGAAAGATTAAGCATTTATAATAGAAAAAGAAGTTTATTAAATGCGCGCCGAAAAAGATGTTTATATTTTTCTCTTGAAGAAATAAGAGTTTTAATACTTAAAGAAGGAATTGTTCCTAGAAGCGGACATTTTTCTAGGAAAGGTTATACACGAGCACTTGAAATACAAGAAAGAGCACAAAAATATTTGGAAGAAGAAAAACAACAAAAAAATGATAATGATTTAACAGTCTAAATTTGACTTTTAATTCAATTTAGACTTGTAGTAGTGCACCAATAAAACTAGGAATAATCCTAGTTTTATTTTTTGCTATATCTTAAATATATCTAATTCACTTTTTATTAAAATTAGTCATATACAATAAACATAACTTATAGGAGATATCTTTATGTACCAAGAAAATAATTTTCCAGATTTTAATTCGCTTTTTAATCGGCGTCCACAAGCCAGAGCACAAATAAACGGAAGTATTTTATACCCCGAAATCCAAGGCGATGCGTGGTTTTATCAAACTTCGTCGGGCGTTTTAGTTGTAGCGGACATTGAAGGTTTGCCTAACCCAACAGGTAATTGTCAAAGCCCAATTTTTGCCATGCATATTCACGAAGGTGGCAGTTGCTCGGGCAATAGCGCAGACCCATTTGCAAACGCTGGTATGCACTACAACCCAAATAATTGCCGACATCCTTATCACGCTGGAGATTTGCCACCACTGTTTAGCGTAAATGGGGATGCGTTTTTGGCGGTGTTAACCGATAGGTTTACATTAAATGAAATTATTGGCAAAACAATAATTATTCACTCTTCCCCAGATGATTTTGCCACTCAACCGTCGGGCAACTCAGGTTCAAAAATTGCCTGTGGCGAAATTAGATTATATACATAATAAACATTTAAAAGCCCTTATTAACTAGGGCTTTTATTTTTACATAATTTAGTTTTTAATGGACAATATTTTACTCTACCGTTACACTTTTGGCAAGGTTCCTAGGTTGGTCGGGGTTTATTCCCTTTGCCACACTGGTATAATAACTTAATAGTTGAAAAGTTATTATTGAAACGATTGGCATTAATTCGTCATCAAATTTAGGCTGTTGCAACACTTTGTATACAAAATTGGTTTTGCTAGTATCGACATCTAATTGTGTAATTAATACTACTTTAGCACCCCTAGCAAACGCTTCGTGAGCACTGTTTAAGGTTTTATCTAGTAACGCTTCATCCGTTGCTATCACAAACAAGTACGAACCATCTTCAATAAGCGCCAAAAAACCATGCTTTAACTCACCAGCCGGGTGCGCCGAACTATTGATATAGGTTATTTCTTTTAATTTTAAACTGGCTTCTTCTGCGGATACATAATCAAACCCCTTTCCAATGAAAAATGAACTTTTTTGATTTACTAATTCCTTCGATAAATCTTGTATTGGTTGCAAATTGGGTAAGGTAAAAAGATTTGCAAGTGTATCGATTTGCGCAATATAGTCAAATAAACTATTAAACTTAATGTTTTGCAAATATCTTGCCAGCATATATAGTATTGTAATTTGCGCAGTATATGCTTTGGTGGAGGCAACTGCAATTTCTGGCCCTGCACAAACTGGTAAAACTATATCCACCTTTTTAGCAAGCACGCTATACAATACATTTGTCAAGCCTACGGTTAAGGCGCCTTTGGATTTTGCCAATTCTTGTGCAGATAATGTATCGGCAGTTTCACCACTTTGGCTTACAAATATACATAATGTACGCTTATCTATTATGGGGTTGGAATATATAAATTCGCTTGCAATATAAATGTTGCACTCAATCCTTACAAATTTTTCAATATACTTAGCACCCATCAATCCCGCATGATACGCCGTACCACATCCAACAATCACAATCTTGTTAATATCTTGCATAACTTCTTTTGTTATTTTGCCAAAGCCTAAACTATCACGATATGTTTTCATAATTCTGTTTAATACAGTTGGCGTTTCATTTATTTCCTTTAACATAAAGTGTGGATATTGTTCCTTGCCTTTGAATTGCTCAAAGTCTTTCATATCAATAGTTGACTTGGCAATATTGTTGCCATTTATATCATAAAACTCAACACAATTTAATGATACTTTGCAAAACTCATCATCTTCTAAAGTATAATATTCGTTTGCTTTATCAACAAAACAAATTGGGTCACTTGCAACAAAAATTTCATCATTATTAATTGCCACATATAACGGACTTTTCCGTTTTGCTAAAAACAAGGTATCTGGGATATTCTTATTAATACAAGCAATGGCAAACACACCTTTTAATCTATTGCAAGCGTGTATAAAAGTGCTAATTGTAGACTGATGTGATGTGGATAAATACTCAAGCATTTGTGGAATAACTTCCGTGTCCGTTTCGCTTGCAAATTTAACTCCACTATTGGTTTCAATTTCCTGTTTTAGCATTTCAAAGTTTTCAATAATTCCGTTGTGCACAACCGCCCATTCATTATTATCGCTAATATGTGGATGAGCATTTACTTCAGTTGGTTTACCGTGCGTTGCCCATCTTGTGTGAGCAATCCCTATATTTGCCCCAGTTGACACAATTAATTGCTCAAGATTTGCAATTTTGCCTTCCGCTTTTGTCACCTTAATTTCACCATCCAATATTACCGCCACCCCAGCAGAGTCATATCCCCGATATTCCAAATTTTTTAGCAAATTTACGCTTTCAATTTCAGCCGACTTATTTCCTATATACCCTATTATTCCGCACATAATTAACTCCTTTTGCAAAATTGATAATTATTAAGTTATATGTAGTATCAAATTGTTTTGTTATTAAACTCTTTTAATAACATTAACCATTTTATTGTAAATACAGTATATATTAGTATGTTGGAATATAATCGTGAAAAGGCCGTAGAGTATGCCAAAAAATATGCATTAAAATACAATCCTGCTTATTTCCACTTTGACGGAATTGGTGGCGATTGCACAAACTTTATCTCTCAATGCTTGCTGGCTGGCGGTGGTAAAATGAACTATGACAAATACTATGGCTGGTTTTATATCGACAAAAATAATCGTTCGCCCAGTTGGAGCAGTGTTAAATACTTACAACGCTTTTTGCTATCCAACCTATCTCCCGGCTTTAAAACCAAAGTTATGCCCATTGACAAACTTCAATTAGGCGACATCATTCAAATTAGGCAAAATCCCGACACTTTTAATCATACCGTAATCATAACTAAAATTACTAATCGTGAAATATATGTATGCGCTCATTCTTACGATGCACTTGATAAACCATTAAGTAGTTATAACTATTTAGAACTAAAGGGTTTGCATATTGTGGATATCAATATAAAATAGTTGTAAAAATATAAAAAGTATAGTATAATTAACTAAGGAGAAGTTTTATGGATTATAGATATGATACACAATTATTAATTGAAGGAATTAATCTTGATGAAGATAAAATTAAAGATTATTTTAACGCCAACTTTGATGGCGACTGCTTGTTGGTTTGCGGAGATAGTGATTTAATTAAAATTCACTTCCACACCAATAGACCATGGCAAGTGTTGGAATATTGCGCAAGTTTGGGCGAAATTCACGATATTGTGGTTGAAGATATGGATAGACAATCTCGTGGTTTGCAAGGTTAAATCAAAAATTTAGTAAAAAATGCCAGATATAGACTAAAAATGTAATATTTTGTTAAAATATTGTATTTTTAGTTTATTTTTTGTTTGACATCTGGCTTTTAGGTTGTTAAAATATTTGTATAAGTATTTAGGCTTATTAAACATCAATGTTAATACACATTTGATTTAATATTTTTACAGGGGGTAAAATGATTAAAAAGAAGTCTAATACACAAAATGTTATTATAATTATATTATGTATTTTATTATTAATTTCAATAGCATTTGGTGTAACATATTCATATTATAACGGTAAAACCAACTTGGTAAAAGGTACTATTACCACGGCAAATCTTGCAATTGAGTTGCATGACACAACTGGTAAAACCACTGAATTTTCAATATCGGCTCCATTTGGTGAAGAATATTTAGTTCCGGGCAACAACTTAAATAATGTTGAACTTAATTTGTATAACAAATCAAGTAGAGATACATACATGGTTGTAGTTTATTCACTTAGTGCTGTGAAAGTAGACACTGGTGAAGATGTAACTGATAAATTAAATAATACTCCAGCGATATCTTTCCAAGATGATGCAATAAATACTTCAGTTTGGAAACATATTGTGTATAATTGCGAAAATATTGATGCAAGTTATACTTGTTTGGTTGGTATTAATCCATTTGATGGCCGTGGGGAAACCGACGGCGTGTACATCAATGTGCTTAAACCAAATTCAATTAAAATCCCAGGCAAGGAATGGGGCGATGTGTTACAAAACTGTAATGTTACGATATCTGTAATGGCATATGCTATTCAATCAGACGGTTTAGATGACGAATATCTAGAACCAATCTTAAACGCTCAAGAACTTGGTGACTCATCTGCTAAAGCAAATGCAATTGCTAATGCAGTGTTAGAAATTTGTGGCGTTGATGCTTAATAGAAAAAATCACGGATTTACCGTGATTTTTTTATTCATCTATTTTGTCCCCTATGTGTATCCTTTGATTAAAGAGAGCGCTAACTTGATTAAACATATCATCAATTATATCATTTTTCAAAAATGAGTAATATGATTTATCCGATACTATAACATGGTCCTCAAGTCTTACTCCTACTGACATAGCAGAATGCATTAATCTTCTGGTTGAATTAATGTCGGATTGTGTTGGTTGTGGGTCTCCGCCCGGATGAGTGTGCATTATAATTATGGATTTGCAAGCGTCAAATGCAATTTCTTTTGCAAATGATGAAAGCGAAATGCTAATTGACGCCGACAAGCCACCATCCATTTTAACAGTTTTTATTAATCTTTTCTTGATATCTAAACAGAATATATAAAATTCTTCAACCTCTCTCACTCTGTTAATATGTCTAAAATGATTAACGCAATCTGCAGGCGTGTTTAATACTACGCTATCTGTATCTTTAGATGCCAAATATCTATCAAATATTTCGGGCAACAATGTTAAATATAATGCAACTTCGTGCCCAACACCTTTCACATCCCTCAACTGTTCATAACCAGCATCCAAAACATTGGCTATTGAACCAAAGCGATTAATTAAATCGTGTGCCAAAGGATTTACATCTTTTTGAGGAATTGCATACATCAAAATCAATTCCATTACTTCATGTTGTGGCCAATATTCGATGCCACCATCAAAAGCCTTATTTTTAAATCTTTGCCTATGCCCGGAGTGCGGGTGCTTCTTATTTTCTTCCATATGCTAGCCTACTATTCGTTAGTACTTTCTTGTTCGGTTGTATCTTCATCTGCCAGCTCTTCTTCTTGACGTTCAACCACTGACACACCAACAATCTTGCAACCCGATGTATTCATAAGTTTTACACCCAATGCAGTACGACCAACTTCATTAATTTGGTCAGCATGAGTACGAATAACAATACCGTTTGAAGTAATTGCAATTATATCTTGATTTTCATCAATTGGTTTAATTGCTACAATGTCACCAGTCTTTTCATTAAATCTTCCAGCCTTTGTTCCTTTACCTCTGCGAGATTGCAATCTATAATCCTCAATCTTTGTGCGTTTTGCATAACCTAGTTCAGTAACAGTTAGGATATCTTTATCAGGATTTAAAACTATCATATCAATAATCTTTTCATCCTTGTCAATCTTCATACCCTTAACACCACGAGAACTTCTGCCTAAATTTCTAACATCAGTTTCCTTAAATCGTACACATCTGCCATTGTTTGATGCAATCAATAATTCGTCATCGCCAGTAGTTGCTTGCACGCTTACTAATTGGTCATCTTCCATTAATTTAATAGCAATTTTACCATTTTTACGCAACAACTCAAATTCCTTCATAGCAGTCTTTTTGATGTAGCCTTGCTGTGTTGCCATAAATAATGATTGCTTATCCTTAGCGTTATTTACAATAGCAGTAATTTTTTCATCCGTTTGAAGTGGCAACAAGTTAATAATTGCTCTACCCTTAGATGTTTTGGTTGCTTCTGGGATTGTGTATGCTTTTAGCCCATACACTTTACCCACATTAGTAAAGAACATCAGATCGTCGTGGCTGTTACAACTAATCATATCCACAATCACATCTTCGTCCTTTGCCTTGTGCCCTACCACACCTTTACCGCCACGATGTTGTGACTTGTACTCATTTGCAGGCAAGCGCTTAATATATCCTTCTTCAGTAAGTGAAATGATTACTTCGTGACGAGCAATCAAGTCACCAATATCAATATCGTCATAATCAAGGCTTACTTCGCTCTTTCTAGGGCTAGCATACTTGTCCTTAATTTGCAATATTTCTTCACGAATAATATTAGCAATGCGCACAGGTGAAGCAAGTATGTCGCTAAGTTCCTTGATAATTGCACAAAGTTCTTCTAGTTCAGCATTAAGTTTTTCCACTTCCAAACCAGTAAGTCTTGACAACTTCATTTCCAAGATTGCATTTGATTGCTTTTCGCTTAATTCAAACTTATCTTGCAATTTTTGCATTGCATCGACTTTGTCTTTTGACTTTTTGATAATGCTAATAACTTCATCAATATTTCTAACTGCAATTACCAAGCCTTCAATAATATGCTCACGCTCTTTTGCTTTTTCAAGGTCGTGAGTTGTACGCCTTGTAATTACTTCCTTTTGGAATTCAAGATATTCTTCCAAAATTTGCTTTAGGTTTAGTAGTTGTGGCTTATTGTGTGACAAGCAAAGCAATATAATACCATTTGATACTTGAAGTTGTGACATCTTGTAAAGTTGATTTAACACAATTTGTGCATTTGCGTCCTTTTTAACTTCAATAACAATTCTAAGCCCGTCCTTATCCGATTCATCACGAATATCACTAATGCCTTCAATACGCTTATCTTTAACAAGGTCAGCAATTTGCATAATAAGTTTTGCTTTGTTTACTTGGTAAGGTATTTCGTTTACCACAATACGATAACGCTTGCCGTCACCATAAGTTTCAATTTCGGCTTTTGAACGGATGATAATTCCACCCTTACCAGTACGATACGCTTCACGAATTGCATTTTGACCTAGCACTTGACCACCAGTTGGGAAGTCAGGTGCAGGGATTATTTGCATAAGTTCGTCAACAGTAATTTCAGGATTGTCAATAAGTGCAACCACACCATCAATCACTTCGCCTAGATTGTGTGGTGGGATATTGGTTGCCATACCTACCGCAATACCGTCACTACCATTTACCAACAAGTTTGGAAAACGGCTAGGCAACACCACTGGTTGCATACGAGTATTATCAAAGTTTGGATAAAAATCTACTGTATCCTTATCAATATCACGCAATAATTCATTTGAAATTTTGCTAAGTCTAGCTTCGGTATAACGATATGCCGCTGGCTTATCGCCGTCCACCGAACCAAAGTTACCGTGACCATCTACCAATATCTCGTTAATTGAAAAGTTTTGAGCCAAACGAGTTAATGCATCATACACCGAACTGTCGCCGTGAGGGTGATATCTACCTAGCACATCACCGACAATCTTTGCACATTTTCTAAAAGGTTTGTCACTCCACAATCCTTCTTCACTCATAGCATACAAAATACGCCTATGAACAGGCTTCATACCGTCACGCACATCTGGAATAGCACGAGATACATTTACCGCCATTGCATAGCCCATAAACGACTCTTTCATTTCGTGTTCAAGATTTCTTTCAAAATATCTTGTATTGTCTATTTTTTCAAATACTTCATTCTTTTTCATAATTTATTCCTTATATATCAAGATTTTTCACAAGTTCGGCATTTTGGTCAATAAATTCACGCCTTAATTCAGGGCGGTCACCCATCAACATATCAAAAATTTCGTTGGCTTGTATTGCATCATCAATCTTAACTTGAAGTAAAGTTCTATGTTCTGGGTCCATAGTAGTGTCCCACAATTGTTCTGGGTCCATTTCACCTAAACCTTTGTATCTTTGCACTTCAGCACCTTTGCTTCCGTTTAGTTCCAAATCTCGATTTAATTCATCGTCGCTATAGCAATAAGTTTCCTTCTTGCCTCTTTGCACCTTGTATAGTGGTGGTTGAGCAATGTATACATGACCTTGTTCCACCAATGGACGCATAAATCTAAACAAGAAAGTTAATAACAATATTCTAATATGTGCACCGTCCACATCGGCATCGGTCATACACACGATTTTATCATATCTTAACTTTGACAAATCGCACTCAGCACCAATACCACAACCAAATGCAGTAATCATACTTTGAATTTCGGCATTTTCAAGCGCCTTGGCTTCACGCACTTTTTCAACGTTTAATATTTTACCTCTTAATGGCAAAATTGCTTGGAAGCGTCTATCACGACCTTGCTTAGCGCTTCCACCCGCCGAGTCGCCTTCGACTATAAATATTTCGCACACGCTTGGGTCTTTTTCGCTACAATCGGCAAGTTTACCAGGTAGGGCTGTACTTTCAAGCACCGACTTGCGTCTTGTGGCTTCACGGGCGTTTCTAGCCGCTTCACGGGCCTTTTGGCTTAACAAGCATTTATTGATTAATTCCTTGGCGTGTCTTGGATGCTCTTCAAGATATATATCAAACGCTTCAGTTACCGCCTTTGTGGTATAAGTTCTAATTTCATCATTGCCTAGTTTGGTTTTGGTTTGACCTTCAAATTGTGGTTCTTCCACCTTTACGCTCACTACCGCCACCAAACCTTCACGAGTATCTTCGCCACTCATCTTTTGAGTGTCTTTAATCATACGGTTGTTGATAGCATAATCATTGATGATTTTGGCAATAGCATTTTTAAAACCTTCCAAGTGCTTTCCACCTTCTTCGGTACGGATATTGTTAGCATAGGTATGAATATTTTCGCTATATGTGTCAATATATTGGAAACTTACTTCAATTTCGCATTGTGCTGGCACCATTTCACCATTTTCGTTCTTGAGCTTGTATGAATATATCTTATCTACATAAATTGGCTTATCAAACACACATTCCTTACTAGCGGTCAATTCTTGCACAAATTCGTTAATACCGCCTTCAAACACAAAATCATTGTGTTGCTCTTGACCTTCACGCTGGTCTTCAATTTTGATAACCAAACCTTTGTTTAGGAATGCAAGTTCACGCAAACGCACCTTTAATGTGTCGTAGTTGAATATTGTGGTGTCAAATATTTGCTCATCTGGTGTAAATGTTACGCAAGTACCAGTCTTGTCAATCTTGCCCACAACTTCAAGCCTACCAGTTGGCACGCCACGGTGATATTCTTGATGATAATGTTCGCCCTTTTGGAAGATGTCTACAAGCAATGTGCTAGACAATGCGTTAACAACCGATAAACCTACGCCGTGCAATCCGCCCGATATCTTATATCCGCCACCGCCAAATTTACCACCAGCGTGCAATTTGGTAAGTACCAGTTCTGCCGCACTAACCCCTTCCTTTGGGTGAATACCTGTAGGTATACCACGCCCATTATCCATAACTTGCACTGAGCCGTCTTTTAATATTGTAACGCTAATTTCAGTACAGTAGCCAGCCAATGCTTCGTCAATACTATTATCTACAATTTCAGTTACCAAATGGTGTAATCCACGCTCATCGGTAGAGCCAATATACATACCAGGGCGCTTACGCACTGGCTCAAGCCCTTCAAGTACTTGAATATTACTTTCATCATACTGTGTAACTTTAGTTAATTCATCTGCCATAATTCACTCCTAAACATATAAGACAAATCACCTTTGCAATTTAATCTAATTTAAAACCTTATAGGTATTATTTGCTTGAAATTAGATATTTAGTCTATCTGCCTATTATATATAATATATTATAGCATATTTATTAATATAATAAAAGTATTTTGCGCCAAAAAGTTTATAAAAAATGTACAAAAAAATCCACAAATTGAGTACAACTTGTGGATAAATTATTTTTTATTAACAACATTCGCTTCCATCAGCGATAATATCTTTTTCTGGGCTTAATAATGAGATATTGCCAATTTCATCTTCAGCACACACTATCATACCTTCGCTTAGATATCCTTTCATTTCTCTTGGTGGAAGATTGGTTACAACTACCACTTTTTTACCCACCATTTGTTCTGGGGTATACGCTTTTGCAATACCGCTTAAAATTGAAAGTGTTTTATTGCCAACCCTTACAGTAGAGTGAAGAAGTTTTGATTTTGGCACTGCTTCACACGCCAACACTACACCTATTTTCATTTGCACTTTAGCAAAATCATCAATAGTGATAGGTTCGGCTTCCTTAAACTCAATTACTGGTGCATTTTCAGCCTTTTGCTTAGCCACAATTTCATCAATAGTTGGTTTAATATCTTCAAATTTAATACGATTAAATAGTATTTGTGGATTGTTGGTTACATTAAATTCTTCAGTTGCCCCAAAGTTGCCTAATTCATCACAATCACGGGCAGTAACACCCAATTCATTAAAGATTTTATTTGCAGTTTCTGGCATAAATGGAGCAAGTAAATTTGCGCCAATATTAATTGCTTCAAGCAAGTTAAATAACACTGTTGAAAGTCTTTCACGCTTGGTTTCATCTTTATTTAAGTTCCAAGGTTCAGTTTCGTCAATATATTTATTTGCACGTCTAAACACTGTCCACAATTCTTCCAAAGCGTCAGCAATCTTATATTCATTAATTTTTGCAAACACTTTAGCTTTTGCACCTACAACAATCGCTTTAAGGTCTTCATCCATTATATCAGCAACATTATAATTTCTAACCTTTCCACCAAAATATTGATTACTCATACTTAATGTGCGTCTTACAAGGTTGCCAAGAACATTACTCAAATCCGCATTATTTCTCTCTGTCAACATTTCCCAAGTAATTGTGCCGTCTGATACAAATGGCATTTCACGAAGCACATAATATCTAACACTATCCACACCAAAGATTGATGCTAAATCATCAAAATATAACACATTTCCCTTTGATTTGCTCATCTTTTCGCCACCTTGTAGTAGCCAAGGGTGAACAAGCACTTTTTGTGGCAATTCTTCGCCCAAAGCCATCAAGAATATTGGCCAATAAATAGTGTGGAAACGAATAATATCCTTACCCACAACGTGAACATTTGCCGGCCACAACTTTTTGTACTGCTCACTTGGATTTTCAGTGTCATAACCAATTCCAGTAATATAGTTATTTAAGGCATCTAACCAAACATAAACTACGTGTTTGCTGTCAAACTCAACAGGAATTCCCCAGGTAAATGTGCTACGGCTTACGCACAAATCTTGAAGTTTAGTTTTTATTGTTCCCTGCTCAATAGCGGTCAATAATTCTTCATCGCTTTTGCCCACAAATTCATCCGCAAGCAAGAAATTATTTAACATTTCATTTCTTCTGCTAGCAGGTGTAATAAACTCTGGATGTGTTATAATATGCTTTAAAAGTCCTGTAGCATAGTTGTTCATCTTAAAGAAATAGGCTTCTTCCTTGCTAGGTTTTACTTCACGGCCACAGTCTGGACACTTGCCGTCTATTAATTGACTTTCGGTCCAAAAACTTTCACAAGGGGTGCAATATAATCCTTCGTAATGACCTTTATAAATATCGCCTTGTTCATAGAACTTTTTAAAGATTTTTTGCACACATTTTTCGTGCTCAGTATCAGTAGTTCTAATAAATTTATCGTATGAAATATTCATAAAGTCCCAAAGGTGCTTTATATCTCCAGCCACATTATCAACAAAAGCTTTTGGTGTTAAACCCTTTTCTTGTGCCTTCATTTCAATTTTTTCGCCGTGTTCATCTGTTCCTGTCATAAAGAAAACATCATATCCTTGCATTCGCTTTGCTCTCGCAATAGAGTCGGTCAAAATAATCTCATATGTATTTCCAATATGAGGTTTACCCGAAGTATAAGCAATTGCTGTTGTAATATAAAATTTTTCTTTATTTTCCATAATTTTTCTCCTTATAATTTTTATCTATCAAATGTAGATCTATCAAGTTCCTTATTAAATTTTTTACATGCTTTAAGTCCGTTTTCTAAATAATCACCTTTTACAGTTTCGTTAGACTTGCCTTGCATTTTATCTTCCTTAATTAAGGCGGTTAATAATCTTTGTATTAAACCAACTTCGTATTTCGGTGTTTGATTTTTACTCATTTAATTTCTCCTTAAAATTATTATATCATAAATGGGATTTTTAGTAAATTTAAATTAATACTCTTGCACTAAATTAATTGGGCCATCTAGTTGGGTGTATATTTGCATAGTTTCGGCAAAACGACCCATTTTAACCGTTAATCCATACTCATTAATCAGTTCAGTTTGTAGTGCTTGATATAACTCAATCGCTTTATCTTTTGGTGCACTTAAAGTAAAATCTGGTCTTGCACCGCCACTGCCCTTTTTGTCACATAATGTAAAGTTAGATACTAGCAATATCTCTCCACCCACTTGGGCGATATTATAGTTAAGTTTACCATCTTCATCTTTAAATAGTCTAACCGTTGCAATACGCCTTGCAATCTTTTTAACATTATCAATTGTGTCATCACGAGTTACGCCCACAAATACATTGTAGCCCTTACCAATTTCGCTAACTAACTTGTTATCTACTTTCAATCTAGCGCTTTTAACCCTTTGAATTACTATTCTCATTATTCTATTCCTTTATATGTTTAAACTTTAAACACTTTATCTAGCGTAAAAAGATTATTTTTAATTTGTTTCTTTTAAAATAAACCTTAATTTTGCATTTCTATCTTTTGGTAAAGCATAATCAATTCCCACACGAGTAGCGGTTAAATACTCATACTTTTTACCATCATCCATAATACAAATTTTAGCATTATTTACTATGCTTTGTCCATTTAAATCTTTGTTAATATTTAACAGTTTAGTTGCTTTGGCTGGACCCGGCGCACCAACCACGCCACGAATTAGCACCGCCTCAGGTTGCCCTACATCACAACTTGCAATATTAAGTAAATAATGTAAACCATAGCATAAGTAAATATATATCGTTCCGCCACCTTGCCACATAGGTTCAACCCGCTCAGTTCGTTTTCCCTTATAGGTATGGCACGCACTATCGTTAACACCCAAATAAGCCTCAGTTTCACAAATCTGTGCCTTAACTTCTACATCATCAATGTTGGTAACAATCCACTTGCCAATCAAATTTTTAGCAAGTGTAATTGTATCACTTTTAAAAAATTGTAAATCATTAATTTTATGCATATTATTTACTTAATTCTTCAGCCAAAATATCTTCGCTATCATACACTCGCTTTACCATTTCGAAATCTTCATCAATGTTAATATCGGTTTCCCATCTCATTAATAATTGACGCAATGTCATAGTTTTTCCATATATTTTTTCAAGGTTGGTATCTTCTCCAAAATGTTGCTCAATATGGTCATTTCTATATCCGTTTATAGCAACTGATAGTTTCACTCTATTATTTTTAGAAAGATTAAATAATCCAACACTATATCCTTTATCCATCGCATCAAGAGATCCATATAGTAAATTAGAATATTTACTTTACTCATAAACTTTTCCAGCGTTATTTCCTGTTAGTTGCTTAAATTTTATTGTTGGTAGAATTCCTTTCTGCAGAAATAGTATTGCACAAAATGGAGTCATATCCATTAAAAAGTATTCACTTTGTTTTTTAAATCTATAATATTCTCGCAAGGTAAACGCATATCTAGCATTGTGTCAAATTCTTTTTGCTTTTGTTCCAACGCACGCTTTTTATTAAGTCGTTCTTGCGCCATTTCTCTTATAATTAATCTTTCTTCCTTTTTAAGTGCTAAACTCTCACCAATCTTTTTAAATAGTCTCATATTCTTCCTTATAATTATATTCCCCTATGAATATCTCATAAAAATGCTTTAATATTGGTTTATTTGTAACTTTCTTTTGTGAAAAGAAAGTCAACTAAGTTATTAACCCCTTGCAATTTTGTTTACAAGTTGCATATCTACCTTGCCAGCATAGTTTGCTTTAAAGTGTTTCATAATGCTTGGCATTGACTTATCTTCTAGCCCGCTGATAACTTCCTTAATTTCATCTTCGCTCATCATTTTAGGCAAATATTTTTCCAAAATTGCCTTTTGCGCATTAATTTCTTCCACTTGAGCGATGTTGTTTACTTTTGCATAGTTTTCAGCTTCTTCAGTTAGTTCCTTAATGGTTTTTTGAAGTATTGCCACCATATCAGCATCAGTCATTTCAGCACCACTTTTACGCTTTTCAATGCTTTGT
>JAFULP010000083.1 GCA_017473285.1 Clostridia bacterium | reverse complement strand
GGCTACTCCTGCTGGTTGTCCATAAATTGAAACCATTGATGATGTATTGATAATTACTCCACCACCTTGCGCTTTCATAATTGGAGCGACTGCTTTAATTCCATAAAATACAGCATTCACATTTAATGCCATAACCTTATCAAAATCTTCTGGCTTATAATCATAAATACTTTCATGTGCCGACACGCCCGCATTATTGACCAAAATATCAATTTTGCGATATTTTTTATCCACTGTGTTTATAGTTTTTTCAACCTCAATATAATTTGTAAGGTTTGGGAAATATCCCTCAACCCTGTAACTGCTGTCTATGCTTTTTAATTTATCAACGGCTTTATTCACGCTGTCTTCACGTGAACCAAACAATATAACCGTTGCACCATGTTCTAGGTATTTTTGTACAACTGAAAATCCAATTCCTCTTGTTCCGCCTGTAACAACGGCAACTTTATCTTTTAATAATTTCATAAATTTTCTCCTATATGTTTAAAGGTTAGATGCATGTTGCTTTAAAAAAATTGTTGCAAAAATAATAATAGGTAGCATATGCTCCCTAACCAAGTTTTTATTTAATTAAATCTTAACAAATACAATAAATGTAATTTGAAACTAACATAACAGTTGTGAGTTGCCGTGATTAAAATAATTAATCATCAACAACCCAACAACAAATATATATTATTTGCTAGCCTTTTGCTTTTCTTCGATTAAATCAATTAATGCACCAACAGTTTCAATCTTTTGATTAAGTTCGATTGACACGCCTGTTTCGTCTTCCAAATTCATTAAAAGTTCAACCGTATCCAATGAATCTATCCCAAGGTCAACAAAAGTGCTTTCTCTCTTGATTGTTTTTGGGTCGCAACCTGTGCGTTCTGCAATAATTTTTGCTACTGTTTCTAACATATTTCCTCCTAACTAAAATGTGTATTTTATCAAATACTCCAATATTATACTAGGTGGCTCGTTCCCTGCATGTTCCTTTAATGTTCCTTTCTCGTTCCATTTTAAAAAAATTATACAAAATTGTGCCTATTTCAGTTTTTTAAATACAAAAAACCACTCCGTTGTAAGAGTGGTTTTGTATAAATATTGTTACTTTATGCGGATAAAGCCCATTTACCGTTTGTGTATACATAAGTTCCAGTTGATGTTGCAGTTAATGGGTCGCCCGTGCCACAGAATGTAGCAGTGTTAGTTATTGTTTGGAATGTACTAATACTTGCAAAGAATCCTGAGCCTTTTACTTCTCCTTTGGTTTCATTTGTTGTGATAGATACGCTTGTGTTGATTACAACTTGGGCATTATCAATTGACGAATAAATATTTCCGCCAACAGTATCGCAAATCATCTTGCCATTAACTGTAAGTAACGCTGGGTCTTTAGAAGGATATAATGGTGCTGATGGTTTTGTGTTTTGGTCTGTATATGTGCCATAAATATTTAAACTACTAAATTCGGCTGTAACACCTTTTTCAATAGTCAATTTCGAGCCCGGCATCATTTTAATTTTTTGTTTCAAATTAAAATATGCGCTTTCTTGATTTGCAGATTTATTAAGCGATATATCAAAAGCCCAATTCAAAGGGAAATATACATTTGCCGTATCAATATCTGCGGTAAATAGTACAACATTTATGCTTAAACTCATACTATTTAGTGTCATTCCGCCATAAATATCAAGGTCACAAACTTCATAGTTCTGTCTTGGGTCATATTTTGCTTCAAGGTAACTAAAATCTTTCTCAGTAAATTGAATTAAGAAATCGCTAGTTGTGCCAACAAATTTTATTATAGTGTTATTATTTTTATCGCTTGCGTATAGATTTGCGTAGCCATAAACCTCACCACTGTAGTTAACCCTTAACTTTGATGATATGTTTCTAAATTGATATTGGTTAAATGCCGAAGTGGCTTTTGAACTAATCTTATTGTATACCGCATACATATAACTTCCACCCTTAAAGTCACGAAGAACAAATGGTAATGATATGCTTCCATCATTTATTGTAACTTGGCTTCCGTTGTTTAGTACGCTTTCATTTATAAATCCTGTACATTTGATTTCACCATAGCAATCAATTAAAGAATCCTTTTGCATCAATAATTCGGCATAGTTTCTAGCAGTGTGTCCAGCATAATCTTTAGCACCACCACTAGATGAAAGTTCTCCAGCAATTTCCAAGACGCCACCGCTTTCAATTGTGATTTTAATGCCTTCATTTAATACAACTTGATTTGTGCATTTTAAACTTGTAATGCCATCACAACTTGCTGCGTTAGAAGTGTTAAGCGTTGCCACGCCAGAACTATTTCTGCCAGATGTTTCATCTTCGGCAAACAGCATAACCATTGTTACGCCCGTTCCAATTGTGGTATGGTTAGCAATAACAACCTTACCCGTAGCATCAGGCAATACAAATACTGTGTTTCCACTTTCGGCGTCTGCTAATGCTTGTTCGATTGTTTCGTAGTACACCGTTCCTATTTTTGCTACCGACTTAACTGTAACATTAACTGGTTTGCTCACCGATTCATAATTTGCGCTATCGGTTGGAACAAATGTTAATGTAAACGAACTTGCATTGTCGCCATGAACATAATTTAATGTGGTATATTCCCATTGACCCGAAATTTGTTCACCTTTTAAATTTTTGGCAACTGGAGTAAAGTCTTGCTCAAGATTATGATAATTTACATAAATTGTTCCGTAGTTTGGAAGTGTAATATCTGGAGTGTCTTGAGCAATTATAAACTTTTTAATTTCTCTTACGCCCTCGTAATTGTTTTTTCCTTCAACTGTTGCAATCACATAATATGTTCCTGCATCGCTTGGTTTTTCAATAATATTAATTCCTTCGTCATAAGTTGAATAAGTATATTCTATTTTTCCATAGTTGGTGCTTGCGATTGGGTTATTATCCGTT
>JAFULP010000082.1 GCA_017473285.1 Clostridia bacterium | reverse complement strand
ATTTTAAATTAATTATTTTTAATATTAAATTATTTTTGGCTAATTATTTTAATTTGATAAATTATTTTTTTTAAGATGTTTTTTGCAGTCTAAAATATTTGACTAAATATATGTAAATATTTTATAATATAAGTATTATTAAAAGATAAAGTTACGCATAATAACATAACAGGGGTACTTATGAAAAAAATATCATTATTGTTTGCTACACTTTTGGTGCTTGTGTCAAGCATTATTTTTTGTAGTTGTGATAACGGGTATAAAAATTTAAAAATTGAATGTAATGTTGAAAGAATTAGTTTAGTGCTTGATGATGAAAGTTTGTCAAGCGAAAACGTTATATTTGAATTGTCTGGTGCAAAGTCGTGGGGGGAGATTAGTATAGTGTCAAGCCCGCTTGGTTTGGTGCAAACCAATTACCAAATTGAAGACAAAAAATGTGGTGTTGTGGTTAAAGCCTTACAACCAAGTGGTGATGGGGCTGTTTTGATTATCACTCATTTGGGTTCGGGCAAAAGTTTGGAAATTCCATTGGAGATTGGTCGAAAGTTGCAATCGGTATCCAGCAACAACAAGGATTTGATTATTGAGAAACCTAGCACAACTACAGAAGGTGAAATTAGTGTTAAGGAAATTGAAATACCAACCAAGCAATTGTTAAATTGCACTCCTTTAAATTATACTGACAACATTGTGTGGCAAGCGGTGGAGACTGAGTTGCCTTTAGGAGTTGATGTTGTTTCGTATAGCGAAGTTGGTATGCCTGTGGATGCGTTTGTTGATGTGGAAGTGTATGGCGAAAATCGAAAGGGTAAAAGCAATGCTGTAAAAACGGTTATTTCAGTTAGTAGCGAATGTGCAAATAATGCAACTGTTACACTTAACCCAATATCCGTCTTGGACGGCAATGCGATTTTGTACAAAAATGTAAAAGTTAGTGTAAGCATTGTGGATTTGTTAAAAGGTGAAGATATAACCGTTACAAGTCAAACTCATGGCAATGAAAATGATATTTTAAATGACTTGGTATTGATTAGCAACCCTGACTCTGATAAGCCTAGGTCAATACAAGGCTTGTCAACAAGTTATGATTATTATAGTACATCAATTATTGATTTAAAATTGAATGTTGATAACGCATTAAAAACTTTGAACGAAGTTAACGCAAAATATGCTGAGTTGTACACCATTGACCTTTCTAGCAACATCAATGGCTTATTGTTGGAAGGTGTGGACTTTGGTAAAATAAGAGTTGTGGCAACAAGCACCTGTGTAGGGCAAGGCGAAATAATTGCAAAATTTATGCCTAACGATTGCGTAGGCGATGTAATAGAATTTAGCATAACAATTCCTTGCTTGGTGGGAGAAAGGGCTACTTCATTTAGCGCTAGTAGCAACGGAAACGCAATTGCGATTAAGCAAGATGATAATTACACATTTAGCAGCATTACACCATTAAACGATGCAAATGCGTTAGGTCAAGAGTTTAGATTTGATGTTTTAAGCACAAATACTTTAAGTGCATTAAAAAGTTACAAAATAACAATAAATGCAAATTTGTTGTATATCAATCCTGAATTGGTTGATGAAAAAACTCATACTAGCCAATACATTAGAAACAGCGACGATAGCGGATATATGGATTTAACCAAGATATTAAATGAGAAATATGAATATCAAATATCGTTATTAAAAGATGGCAAGGAAATTAAATTTTATTATAACGAAACCAACAATACTTTTGTATCAGAAGTGTTAAGTAATCGTAATTCAATTTATATCAAATGGTTGAAAAACGATAACGGAAGTTCAATTGCCGATGCTGATTTTGGAATATCTATATCTAACTGCTACGATGAAAGGTACGATATTGATTTTGCTGACCCAATAAACGCTAATTTTAATAATGGTTTTGAAAACACTGTTATAACCTACAATTTGGCATTTAATCGTCAACGCACGGTAGAAAGTATCACTTATTCGCCCGTTATGGTAACATATAACAGTGGTTGGACATTTGAATACGCTGATGATATGGAGCAAGACTGGAAATTTTACTTTGAACCAACAATGTTTGATGCAACAACCACATTTTATGGTATTTATGTATCACAAGTATTGGGAATAAACAACACAATGCTTACCGCTGATGAATTGAAAAATATCAATCTTGAAATTGCAATCAATGGGCAAAGTTTAGGGTTTGCATTGTTTGATATAACTAGCGTGGATACAACTAAACTGGGTGGCGGATTTGAATATGTTGAACCATACATATTTAATTTTGATAGTTCGTCGTCAAGTTTAAAAAATATTGTGATAATTGGCAAAACGGGCTTAAGTGGACTAAACTATGGTGATTATGAAATTAGTATTAGCCAAAATAACAAAGAAATTAGCATCAGGGATGTGAGGGTTTATAAAAATCTAGATGAAAGTAGCATCACAGTAAGCGTGCCTAACGCTGACTTTAGAGGTGAATACTTAAATTATGAAAAGTTAACCCAAAAACCAGATGATTGGAGCACAAATTATACAAGTTATTATGAATATGCTGGCGGTAGATATGTGTCGGTTGAAAGTGCTGAGTGGAATAAAAATAAGGCATACTACCAATATGTTGATATTGTAATTGACAATGGTAGTAAAATAATAGATGCCAATGATATGTACATTTTATCAACATCTAAGCAATACAATGTTAATATTGAAATTAGCAACAAAGACTTTGTTGACGCTAGTGAGCCACAAGTAAAAGCGGATGTTGTGGCAAATTTAGGAGCGGTGCTAGCCACTGATGTTAGCAAAATGTGTGGAACTGATAGCCAAGGCAACAATATTATTTCAACAGGTTTAACAGGCACATACAATACCATTACTAACGAAAAAAATTACATACGAATAACTTATACCGTTAGCGCAAAAACTTATGATTATTACAAGGAAAATTTGGGTGCAGAAACATCTATTCAAAAGCAAATTTATGTGTATATATACGAGCCTTTAACATTTGCTGAGTTTGATGAACCTAGCATAACTAAATATAACATCAATAGCATTTCAAACACACAATTTAAGCAAGAATATGGCACACAAACTTTAAATATTGAATTAAATGATGAAACAGTATTTGATTATATAGATGTTCAGTGGACCGTAGGTGGCGACGGAATTGCTAGTTGTAACGTACTATCAAAAAGCAGTGCTGTATACACATTTAATGTTTTAAATAATGTTACAATCAATTCAAGCATTATTGCAACATTGACTCAATTTGGTGTACAATATCCAATATATTGTGGATACACTGTAAAGCAACCAATTTTAAGCGAAAGAGTTGTGTTAAATAACGCTACACATAGTTTTGAAAGTAGCAATGCATATATTAGCCTAAAGGTTGGCGAAAGCATTGATATCAATGCAAGCGAATTGTCGTCACAAGGCGAAGTGTCATTAAAGGGATTGGAATACATAATATGTAGCACAACGGGCTACGGCGTGGATTCGGTGGCAACCATTGACACTAATGGCAAGTTGACAGCAATTAACTCGGGCAGAGTAAAACTTATTATTGTGGCAAAGGATAGGATAAAAGCGGATTTAAGCGGTGTTACCAATTATTTTAAAACCAGCCAATATGTAGAAAATGACTCATATGTAATGATAGATGTTTTGGTGGCGGACGGAAGCAAGGATTATCCATATTTGATTGCCGATAGCAATAGTTTTAAATCAATTGCCGAAGACATAGCAAAAGGCAATAATGATAAACATTACGCTTTAATTAACGACATTGACTTAAACGGTGTGGCGGTTAGTTTTGACTCATTTAAAGGAACTATTTCAAGTTTTAAAGAAGATGAAACATCTACCAATAGGTTTAAAATATATGGCATTATGTTAAATGAAAGCAATCCATATTTGTTTAAGCAACTTGAACTAAGGGATGACGGCATTGCAAACTTGCAAAACATTGATTTATACATAGATATCAATTATCTTGCCACTAAAGTAAATAAAGATAATCAAGATATACTACTTAACACTTTGATAGGCTTAGTAGGAACAAACAGTGGTAAAATAGATGATATTACAGTTACAATAAGCGGAACAATTGATGCAAATGGCTTACAAAATCGTTACACAATAGGTTCGATTTGTGCAATAAATTTAGGCACTATCAATATTGACAACCCTACACTTGTTGGCGTGCAAGGAGATATCCTTGTTAAAAACAGCACATTATCTATAGTAGTGTTAGGCGGTGTAATTGGCGCAAACGAAGGCGAATTAATAGGTGCAAATATTGAGTCAACCGCAAATAGTGTGGATGGAGATGTTGAATATGCAGTATATTACGACACTCAAGGTGCAACTGTCGATGTGGTATTGCAAGTGCAAGGTGTAAACATAAATGAAATAAGTAAGAGTGCATTAGGTGGCGTAGTTGGCGAAAACAAAGGCGCTATTCGTGATGTATATGCTACGGGCAAAGTGTTAGGCACGGACGCAACTGGCAATTTAGTGGTAAGCAATGTTGGTGGCTTGATTGGTAAAAATAGTAGCAACAATACTATATCAACTACAATTACAACCAACACTTTGGGTACGGCGATAAGCAAAGTGGAATTTGCTCAAGACGCAGTGTTCCAAATCGCCAATAGTTACTCAAGTGCACAAGTGATGGGCAACCAAAATGTTGGTGGCGCAGTGGGCTATGATTTTAGAGGTAGTTACCAAAAGGTTTATTACGAAATCTACTATGTTCAAACCAGCGTGCAAGGCAACACCAATGTGGGCGGATTGATAGGTTATGCGGAAGATAGCAACTTATATTATTGCTACGCAAACAGTTTTGCTTGGAATTATGCCAATAGCGTTACCGTATATGACATAGTTGGCAATACAAATGTGGGCGGACTAATAGGTTTAGGTCAATCTTCTCGTGATAATGGATTTGTAAATAATTACAACTATTCGGCAATGAATGTTGTAAGTAGTTTGGCAAGCGTAAGCATCAACTCTAGTAGTGAAGCAAGCGGATTGATTGGCAGATTAAATAATTATGGCGCAATATATACGGCATACTATTATGGCGTAATTGGCGCACCTAGTCAAAATCCTATTACTAAGATATATAAGGATAATAATGTTATTAACAATATACCATATAATAATGTGTATTCAATTGTAAATGGCGAAAGCAAATTAGATGCGTCGTTATATGTTGGCACTGGATTTAATCAAAACGAACAATACAATAATAACAACCCTTATATTGTATATACGACTGAAGAAAATAGGGAAACTAATCTGGTAAGCATCATACCTACTATTATTCAAATAAACTTAGCCTTAAGTGACACATATTACAATGACTCAAATAGTAATATATTTAAGCAAAATGATGATTATGGTGATTATATAAAAGTAGATGGCAAAATGGTGGTATATGACCCAAGTAATGAAGCCCATCAAGGCATTAAAACCAAATATACTTTAATGGCTAGTGTGGTTGAAACGGGCGACACTACTGGTAACCTAAGTGATTACAAAGAAAAAGCGTTAGTGCTATATTATTATCAATTTAGTGATATGGCTAGCGAAAATGCACTTAGCGATTTGTACAAACTAAACACAATTGATATGCACCACATAATTAACGACAAAGGCGTAGTAGTGCTACCAAACACATTTAAACGCTTTAATTTAAGAAGTGATAACAATAGCGTTGTAAGCGTGTTAAGTGGTGGTAAATTGTTGTTAAAAAATGAAGGTCAAGCAACCATTACATTAATATCAACACTAAACCCAAATGCCAAGGCAAGTTTTGTGGTGATTGTGCGCACAAAAGTGCTTGAATTTAATATGTATTCTAATGCAAACTTGCGTGAAGAATATAATATTAATAATACAACCATAAACATTGTTAAGGGTGCAAGTAAATTGATTTATGCTGACTATTCATCTGTAGTAAAAGTGTATAATAGGGTATACGATTATGTACCTGCAACTAATATGGAAATTGACTTTAGCATTAGTCATCCAACTATAAATGGCGAAAATATAAAAGACTATATTAAGTTAAACGGAACATATAATGCGGATACAAAAATTTATACCATACCTTATGGCACACCTATAACAATATCAGTAAATGAATATATGGAAGGCGAATTTACCATAACCGCCACCCCATATGTGATTGTTGATTATGTAAACGGCGATTATTCAAGTAAGGTAAGAGTTGCATTGACCGATTATTATGATATTCAATTTAATGTTGCAACTAAAAAGGGTGCGTCAGCAATCAACACTGACAAAACTCAAATTGATATGATGCCAGCCGACGAAGCATCAAACTTAAATGTAAAAATTAGTACGGACGTACAAGTTGATACACTAAAACTGGAAGTTACAGCAATTGGCGAGGCTAACAATAGCGTACAATATAACTTTGTTGAAATGATAGATATATTGCACAACAGTAACAAACTTGTATTTAGCGAAATTGATGACAACGGCAAAGTATCTAGCAATTTTGATATATCTAGCATAATATTTGACAACGATAAAATGTTGCAAGAATTAAGTTTGAGTGTAAAATTAAACGAAAAATCGCATTATGTAGACACTCCATTTAGATTGCAAATTAAACTAATAGTTGAAAATAACGGAAAGCAAATATACACAATACTTCATATTGATGTAAAACCACAAACAATTACAAGTTTGGTTGCACTAAATTATCGTATGGAAGATGGAAAAACTAATTTAAGTTTTGACAATGCATATTTAAGTCAATTGATGCGCCCAGGTTCAACTAATATTATTACAATTGACCTAGCGCCAAATATTGCAGTTTATGATTATGTTGAAATAGTGGATACTACTACTCAAGATAAAATTTTGTTCCAACAAGTAAACAGTGATTTATCTTCGACGAATAATATGGATACTTGGGTGGATAATGGTATTAAATTAACCAAATATGAGCGAGAAACATCTAAGTTGTACGTAATTGCAAGATTGCCATTACTTGCAACCGCAAACATCACACACACATTAAAGATTAGTGTGTACGATAAGGACGGAAATGTGTTAACAACTACTAATTTAAATCTTGAAGCAGTGATGTACCCAACCGTTGTAATGACATATGCATATCCTAATGGTGATACTGTAACCGCTGATACACGATATGGCAATGCACAACAAGAGATGACAGCATATGCAGACCTAGCGCTTGGGGTGGAAGCAGGTATTAATATCACCACATACAACATTGATGAAGGTTCATTGCAAAGTTATATTACAATCAAAGACGCATCGGGCAATAGCGTTGATAATGACGGGCTTGTAACATTATCGAATGATTATGGAATGTATACATTGCGCTTTAATGCCTCTAAAAAAGATGTTTTGGATACTTTGGTGGGCAAAAATATAGAAGTGACATTTATTGCAAGTAAACAACTAAATGGCATAACTGAAACCTGTAAAGCGACTATTAGTTTCAATATTAGGCGTATAGTTGTGCATAGCGTTAGTATGTATCACACTGACCGCAATGGTAACTTGTATGGCGATTGGGATGAAGAATTTACAACATACTTCTACTTTGACAACACCGATATTTCATACTACAACAACGGATACTGGAATATTAAATATACTTTGGAAAACACTGCAGGTTCAAGCGATGAAAACTTAATTGCAATCAACAATATTCTTCAAGGTTTAAATACTCTTGGCACAAATGGTGTAAATATTTATTTAGCAAGCAAAAATGAAACCAATGTTGATAATATGACATTATTAGATAGCGATTACAACCAAGGCGGAATTTCGATTGCAAATACCAACAATTCGTTTGTAATTAAGGCAAGTAAAACATCAAATATCAGTGATATGAAGTTGAAAGTTGAGTTTAAGTTGGAGTATAATACTCAAAATTATCCTCGTATTGATGATGACGATGAAGGCAATAAAATCATTACTAATGAACTTGGCTTTAATTTGACCGACAAAACTACACCGTTTGATGAGTATTTAAGTGTGAGTTCGCAAGAAGATTTTGAAAATATGCTTGAAGGCAAATATTATCGACTAACAACTGATTTGACATTTACAAATTACACTCAAATCAATACCGCTATTGGCGGATTTACTGGAGATGGACACGCTATAACTATTGAAAGTTTTAATGAAAGTCAATTAATTCAGGACTATATTGTAAGCGGTGTAAATTTGGGATTGTTTGGGGTGCTAGCCGAAGACAGTGTAATTCAAAATTTAGTGGTAGAGTACGATGATATCATAATTAATTTAAATGATAGTGCAAGTATCCAACAGCAACACACCAACAGTATATACTTTGGCGGAATTGCAGGACAAAACTTAGGTGTAATAACCAATGTTAAAGTAGTAGGTTCGTTTACACTAAAAGCCCAATACATCAGTGCCGAACTAATTAACATGGGTGGTATTACAGCGGTTAATGGTGCAAGCGCTGGCAAGGTGGCAACCATAACGGGTAGCACGGTTGAGTTGAAGATGTCGGCAATGGCGTTGATTGGTGGTGTAAGCGGAACTAACTACGGCAAAATTACCAACACTAACTTTAAAGGTTCAATTACAAGCAAGGATACTAACGAATATGCTTCAAATATTTTAACCGCAGGCTTTGTAGTAAATAATATAAGTAATGCATATATATCGCTTAGTTATGTAGAAAGCGAAGACGCAAACAACAGCATCCACAGCGTGGGTAGAACTGCGGGATTTGTGTTTAGCAATGCAGGAACAATAAGTAATGCATATATTAACAACATCTCTATAGGTTCGCAAGGCAACATTGGTGGGTTTGTGTATCAAAATACAGGTTCAATAACCAATTGTTATGCATATGCAACCTTGGGTAGCAGTTTGTTCTATCAAGAATTTATACATTCAACCGAAAATACAGGCAAAATTGCTAATAGTTATGTAATCACTGATAACAAGCAAAATATTAATGTAAGCGGACTAGTATCTATTAAAATTAAAGATATTGCTGTGCAAAGTGAATATAACGGATTTATATTTGCTAGTAATTTGGATGGCGTTTGGACAATAGCGGATGATGGCCCTAAACTATTAAATGCAGGATTTAATGCTAATTATAAAGAATATGACAATATTTACAATATTTATGATGTGGTTACATTTGAAGGATTTTTAGATACAATTTCTAGGGAAGGCGTTATTGAAGGTAAAACCATACGAATTGTGCGTGATATTGACTTTAGCGAAATAAGTTTGGAACGAAATCCTATTACATTTAACAAAATCCTTTTATCAAGCATCGAAGGTAATGATATGACCTTGTCAAATTATGACATAAACAACACTGGAGATGTTGCTAATATTGGACTATTTGCTACAATTGGAAGTATGGGTACTGAAATGTATGTAAGAAACTTGATTTTGAAGCCAAATAGCATTAAGGCAAGTGGCAGTACCGCAGTTGGCGCATTAGCGGGTGTAATTGATAGCGCTAACGTGTATAATATAACAGTTGATAACCAAGGCTTGATGATTTTAGGCAAGAACGCAGTAGGTGGCGTTGCGGGCATTATAAAAGGCGACTTTGAAGTGATTGGGCTAACAAGTAATGTGAGTGCCTTTGCAACATATAACCACAATTTTGCTACTCAATATAATTTGTATACAGGCAAAAATGTGACAGGTAATTGGGCGGTAGACAACATTGATGAAGTGTCATATGTGGGCGCTGTTGCGGGTATTGTTAATGCGTACAATTATGCTAGTATGGACGGAGCGGATAGGAACATAGATGCATATTTCACAATAGGTAATATTACGGTTAGTGGCGATTTAGTATTAGTTGGCGAAACTGTAGGTGGTGCATTTGGTCTTATTGGTGAGCGAACTTTGGCTAAAGATATCAACTACAACTTAGCAAGTGAAACATTATATCAAGCGGTGTATGTTGCCGGTGGTCTGGTTGGAGAAAACCGTGGAATTATACAAAACGCTAATATAGTTGCTTATGATACATCCAGTAAGCAAAGTGTGGACACATCAAATTGCTTTAACGGCCTTGCAAGAGTTAATGGTGGAATTGTAGGACTTAATATTGGTGGACTTGTAAATAGTTGTAGCAGTGATATAACCATTTACACTAACAAAGATTTTGCCACCGTGGGCGGAATTGTAGGTAGAAATATTGAGGGAAGTATTTATAACTGCTCTGTGTCGGGAAGTTTGGACGGATTCTTTGTTGGTGGAATTAGTGGTACGGATTATAGTTATTCAATAATATATAACCAAAATCAAGGGTTTGGCACAGCAACATTATCAACTAAAAAGGTGTACAACAATGTGCGCAATTCAGTAAAATACACTAATTGTGTTGATAATTTTGAAGAAGGTGCGCTATACTCCAACAATACTGTTACTAGCCAATTTATTACTAAATTTGTTGTTAAAAAGAATAATTATTATAGTTTTAATACCGCATATGTAAGCAATCCATTAAACAACTTGGTAAGCGCAAAGGCGGTGTATGGCTTAGTGGTGGGCTTTACGGATAGAACATTTAATGCGCTTAACCGTGTTGAATATAATAACAAAAATTTAGTGGTAGGCTTGAAGATTGCTAACGAAATGATAGATAGAAGCGAGTATACATTGACATACAACAATGAACAATATAATATAAGACCTATTATAAGTATTGAAGACTCTACATTTGATTTAAATGTATCAGTGCCAAGCGGTAGTAGTGAAGTATTATTATTGTATTTAATAGCATTCGATGGCAATTCATCATACGAAAGTTGGAGTTCGGTATCGGGTTACACGCAACAATATATTGCAATTGGCAATCAAAAGTTGACACCTAGTGCTTAAAACTAAATAATTAGTTAAATAAAAATGGGATAAATTAAAAGTTTATCTCATTTTTTATTCGTAAAAATCACTATATTAGTAAACAATTTAAATAAAAATTTGACAATACTTAAATTTTATGCTATTATATATAAATATAAGGGAAAAGTACTAAATAATTTCCAACACAATAAGTTGTATAATTTGCATATATTCTAGTACTAAATGGTACACGCCCGAATATAAAAAGTTTTACAATTAAATAATTTAATATGCGGATGTGGCGAAATCGGCAGACGCGCACGTTTAAGGGGCGTGTGGGCAACCATATGGGTTCAAGTCCCATCATCCGCACCAAATGAGAGCAATCCGAACCAGAGTGTTCGGGTTGCTCTTTTTTATCGTTTAAAGCATTTTCAAGATTAGTGTAATCTTCTATATTTTCAAGTTTTATGTTTTGTGTGTTATCTTCACTTGCATTAAACACAATATCAAAGTAATCATCATACAAAATCACTTTATTCACAAACAAATCAATCATTCTTTTGCAAGCAAGAGTGTCGGTTATATCAACATCAGCAAAACTCATAAGCCACTTGTAAACAATTTCTTCATCAAGTGGTTTTATTCTTTTTACTTGATGTTCGGCAATCTTAATTTCCATATCTTCTTTTTGTTGTTCAAGTGTATTTAGTTTTTCGTTTGTAGTCTTGCTATATATTCCATTAGCAAT
>JAFULP010000006.1 GCA_017473285.1 Clostridia bacterium | reverse complement strand
TGATTTAATTTGGTTGTTTTTTTTGTTAATTTATTTTTATTTTAATATAATATCATATATTCTATCTAAATCATCTTGAGAATAATAATCTATATATATTATTCAATTTTTATCATTTCAAAGCTATGTAACTTTTGTTCCAAGTTTTCGTTGAAAGTCAATTATAAATCCTAACAATTCGTCTGAAGGTAGGTGAGCCGTCTTTTTGGCTTTACCTTTACCTAAAATAATGTCAATTTCTTTCTCTAATGCTCTTACTGTTAATTTATTTTGAGCAACTTTCTTTGCCAATAATAATTGAGTAGGGTAGTCGGTTACAGCAACTAAACATTTTGCATGACCGTGGGAAACTTTTCCTTTTTCAACCATATCAATAACTTCAGGATACAAGTTTAACAATCTTATATAATTTGCTATACTTGAACGGTTTTTGCCAATCCTAGCAGCCACTTGTTCTTGTGTTATATTATATTCTTGCATTAATTTTTGCAAACTCTTTGCAATTTCAATTGGATTTAAGTCTTCTCGTTGCAGATTTTCAATAATACTGATTTCAGCAATTTGTCTTTCACTATAATTCTTAACAATTGCATCAATTTCAGTTAACCCTGCCAATTTACATGCACGGTAACGGCGCTCGCCGGCTATAATTAAATAGCCATCGTCCATTTTATTAACAATAATTGGTTGAATTAATCCATGAACCTTAATAGAATCTGCCAATTCTTCCAAACTTTCTTGGTCAAATGTTTTTCTAGGCTGATTTGGATTTGGATAAATGTCTTGTATGCTTATTTTGCTAACATTACCCTTTAATGTGCTTGAATTTGATGATGGTTTAACCGAGGCAACTTCTTCTTTGCTTGGCTCGTTAACCGTTGTAGATTCTTCATGGTCATAAATTGCCAATAACTCTTCTAAACCTTTTCCTAAACCTTTTCTCATAAATACCCCCTAATTCTTTTTATTACTTGCTAAAAACTCGTACGCTAAGTTTTGATATGCAATAGCACCTTTACTTTTTGCTTCATACATTGTTATAGGCTTTCCGTGACTTGGAGATTCAGCCAACCTAATATTTCTAGGAATAAATGTATTGTATACTTTTTCCTTAAAATACTTTTGAATTTCCTCAGCCACTTGATTAACCAAATTGGACCTTGCATCTTTCATTGTTAGTAACACACCTTCAATCTCGATATTTGGATTTAAATGCTTTTTAATCAGTTTTACAGTATTCATTAACTGGCCTAAGCCAACCAAAGCAAAATATTCACATTGAATTGGTATAATAATGCTATCTGTGGCAGTCAATGCGTTTACAGTTAATAAACTAAGCGATGGGGGACAATCAATAAATATAAAATCATATTCCCTTTTAACTTGAACTAATGCTTCCTTTAATACATTTTCCCTATTATTTAAATGTACAAGTTCAACTTCAGCCCCAGACAAATCCACCGTGCTAGGCAAGACATCTAGACCCGGCATAACACTTGGACTAATTGCCTCCTTAGCCGAACATTCCCCGATTAAAACCTCATAAATAGTATTATCATCTTTAGTAGGTTCAACCCCCACGGCACTAGAAGCATTCCCTTGTGGGTCCATATCTATAATAAGAACCTTGTATCCTTCTTTTGCTACAAAAGCCGCTAGGTTAACACAAGTGGTAGTTTTACCAACTCCACCTTTTTGATTAGTAATTGATATAATTTTGCCCATATTCACCTCTAGTAGAATTATAGCACAAATAAAAAAGTTTGTAACTAGTTTTGCGCATATTTTTAAAAATTTTTTGCGTCCATTCCAATATTTGTAGTGCTAAATATAATTTAATAATTCCCTTAAAAATGAATATAAAAATAAAAAATATTTAATAAATTAATATTAAATATTTCTTTTTTGTTTATAATGGTTTAATTTTAGGCAAATTTTTATTTCTTGGATATTTTTTTGGTGTATTTTTTATTTTTTTAATAATAATTAACGTTCTGTTACCCATATCATTTGGTAAGTTTAATTTTTTAACATTTAAAACTTCTCCACCTAAAATATTAATTGCTTTAAGACTCTGTTGCAATTCATCTTCAACTTCTCCAGCCTTATATGATATAAATATTCCGCCAACTTTTACCAAAGGTAAGCAATACTCAGCCAAAATGTTAAGTTTTGCAACTGCTCTTGACACACACACATCAAAACTTTCCCTATTATCTGCCTGAGAGCAAAAGTCTTCCGCTCTTGAATGATATGTTGAATACTTTATATTTAACTTTTGTTTTAATTCATTTAAAAATATTATTCTTTTATTTAATGAGTCCACTAAATGCAAATCAATATCGTTGCGTACAATCTTAATAGGGACGCCAGGAAAGCCTGCACCTGTGCCAACGTCAAGCACTTTAGCGTTTTGCGGTATAAATTCACTAGCCAAACAACTATCATAAAAGTGCTTGATATAAACCTCTTCCTTTTCAGTTATTGCTGTTAAGTTAACCTTTTGATTATAATCTATAAGTTGGTGAAAATATATTTCAAATAATTCACAAACCTTATCAATATCTTTATCCACAAAATTGGCAAACTCTTTTTTAATATCTAACATCTATAAAATTCCTTTCATCTTTAAATATATCATTATCACATTAATGTCAGCAGGGGAGACCCCATCAATTCGTTTTGCTTGTCCTAAAGTCATTGGTTTAATTTTGTTAAGTTTTTGTCGTGCTTCCAATCTTAAGCCATTTAGTTGAGAATAATCTAAATCTTCTGGCAAAGGTATAATTCCTACTTTTTTAGATTTTTCAATATTATCATTTTCACGCTTGATGTACCCTTCGTATTTAACTTCAGTATTTATATAATTTAGCACTTCGTCTGGGATATCGTTAAATAAATTAAGTTCTGTTTTTAAATCAAATATATCAATGTTATTGCGCTTAATTAGTTCCTTTACGGTAACGCCATTTAATACTGGATTTTCGCTATGAGCTTTTAAAAACTCATTTATCTGTTTTGGTGAATATCTATTGTCAAGTATCTTGTTTACTTCATTTATTTGTTTTAATTTTCTTTTAAATAGGCGATATCTCTTATCATCCACCAAGCCTATATCTCTGCCTAACTGCGTCAATCTAATATCGCAATTATCTTGACGCAACACGAGGCGGTATTCGGCTCTACTGGTCATCATACGATAAGGCTCAATAATATTTTTGGTTACTAAATCATCAATAAGCACGCCAATATATGCTTGGTCACGACCTAATACAATAGGGGATAGCCCTTTAATTTGCCTTGCCGAATTAATCCCTGCAATTAGCCCTTGAGCGCCCGCTTCTTCATAACCACTTGTGCCATTTATTTGTCCTGCAAAGAATAGTCCTTCAATTTCCTTGCTTTCAAGCGTAGGCTTTAATTGTGTAGCATCAATACAATCATACTCAATTGCATACGCAAAACGCATAATCTTAACATTTTCAAACCCAGATATGCTTTTATACATCTGCCTTTGCACATCTACTGGCATCGAACTACTAATGCCTTGAACATACACTTCGTCGGTTGACGCACTTTCGGGTTCTAAAAATAGTTGATGTCGCTCTTTATCGGCAAACCTCATTACCTTATCTTCAATTGATGGGCAATATCTAGGACCTATACCTTTAACTTTGCCCGAATAGAGTGGGGCACGGGAAATGTTATCTCTAATCACTTGATGCATTTTTTCGCCAGTGTAGCCTAAATAACATACTTGCTTATTCTTGGTAGATGTTTTGTTTAGTATTGAAAAGTTATGTCCAAGACTGTCGCCATTTTGAACTTCAAACTTGGTATAGTCAATTGACTTTGCGTCCACACGGGCTGGAGTTCCTGTTTTAAAGCGCAAAATTTTAAATCCTAGGCGCATTAAACTTTCGGTTAGATGATTTGCTGGCTCAAACCCGTTTGGCCCCGTAAATTTAAAATAATCGCCTATTATAACTTTTGAGTTTAAATATACACCTGTACACACCACTACTGCTTGCGCCTTAAAATTTTCGCCCGCTAGTGTGCTAATTCCTATCACTTTGCCGTTTTCAACCAATATTTCACTAACTTCGCCTTGCAATATATCAAGATTTGGTTGGCGCTCAAGTGTGCGTTTCATTTCGGTATGATAAACCACTTTATCCACTTGCGCACGCAAACTTTGAACAGCCGGTCCTTTTCCGCTATTTAACATCCTAAGTTGCAATAATGATTTGTCTGTATTAATAGCCATTTCTCCGCCAAGCGCATCAATTTCGCCTGCCAATTGCCCCTTGGCAGTTCCGCCAATAGAAGGGTTGCAAGCCAAAAACCCAATGCTATCCAAATTAAGCGTCACTAACAAAGTTTTACAATTTAGGCGTGCTAGCGCCAAACATGCTTCACACCCTGCATGTCCACTTCCTATTACTATTGCATCATAATTATCTACAAAATTCATATTATTTACCTAAACAGAATTTTTCAAAAATTCTATCAATTATCCTTTCATTTGAGTTAACACCGCTCACTTCGCCTAAATGTTGCCAGCAACTGTGGATATCTGCAACCACAAAATCTAGTGTAGTAGTGCTAAATGTATTAATTGCATTATTAAGCGCTTGCCTAGCGTTTGTAACACATTCAATGTGTCTTGTGTTGGATAAATAAAATTGTGAAGTATTATATCCGTTCACCATAGTATTATCAAAAATCATTTGTTTTAAGTTTTCCACATTTGTGCCATCTTTGGCGCTTATATATATTGCATTGTCGTTATTAATAGAGGGCTGATCAGTTAAATCTATTTTGTTATAAACGGTTATTGTTGGCTTGCCGTCCACTTTAATATCTTGTGGATTAGATAAATCTATTAATTTTAACACGATATCGGCGTTTTGAATACTTTCCTTAGCCCTATTTATACCTATTTGTTCAACCACATCTTCGCTTTCACGAATACCGGCAGTATCAAATAATCTAAACACAATCCCGTTAAATATATATTCCGCTTCAACAATATCCCTTGTAGTTCCCGCAATGTTTGTCACAATTGATTTGTCGGTGTTTGTAAGCGCATTAAGCAAACTTGACTTTCCAGCGTTAGGCGCCCCTACAATTGCAACCTTTACACCATTTTTTATCATCAAGCCACTTATTTTAGTTTGCAACAATTCATCCAAATTATTTTCAATCGCCTTTAAACGATTAAGCATTATCATATTGTCGCTATCGCTGTATTCGTACTCTGGATAATCCAATTTTGCTTCAATTTCCGCCAAAATGTCAGTAAGTTCAGTTTGTATGCTGGATATTATATCAAATAATTTGCCTTGCGCCAAAGCACTACCGGCTTTTGCTTGTGCCTCACTTTCAGCGTTGATAATGTCAATTATTCCTTCGGCTTGGTCAAAACTTAGTTTACCATTTAAAAATGCTCGCTTTGAATATTCGCCCGGTTCAGCCATTCTAGCGCCCAAACTTTGACACATTTCAATTACTTGCTGCGCTATAAAATATCCGCCATGGCATTGGATTTCAACCACATCTTCGCCAGTGTATGAGTTAGGGTATTTAAAATAAACAGTTAACGCATTGTCAACTATATCCTTTAAATAAATATCTTTCAAATACATATATCTAGGCAAAAATTCGCTATCACATTTAGTAATAGCCTTCAGTATATCTTGCGCATTGCTTCCGCTTATCCTAACAATAGCCACACCCGCTTTACCAGGTGGAGTGGCTAAAGCAACAATAGTATCTTCTAACATATAACTCCTATCCACTTTGTTTTGCTTGCTCAATAATTCTTTTAGATTATATCACAATTGCTAATGATTTGCTAGTGGTACAAATAAAATATCCACAAAATTTAATAAAATTTTTAAAATTTTGTGGATAACTCTTTTTTAAAAATAGTACATTTATAAAAAATTAAGGCTTACGCCTTAACTTTTATCTTTTAAATTTAATAACCACATGGCGTTTTTCGCCTTCGCCCATACTTTCAGTTTCTACCAACTCTCTGTTTTGTAAAGCCGAGTGTACAATTCGGCGTTCATATGGGTTCATTGGGTCAAGATGGACATTTCGTTCAATTTCTTCCGCTTTATCAGCCATTCTATTTGCTAGGTCTACAATAGATTGTTCTCTATCTTTTTTATAGTTTCCAATATCCAAATAAACCCTATATCTTCCTTCGCCAGCACGCTTTAGCCCGCCAAGTATTGTTTGTATAGCACTGAGTGTTTCGCCACGATAACCAATAAGTTTACCAACATTTTGACCTGTTACATTGAAGTTTAAGTCATTATTAGTGATTTCACATTCAACTGTAACATCAATATTCATCTTTTTAGCCAAATCTACTAAAAATTGTTCAACTCTTGCCTTTAATTCGTCTGGGGCAACTACAGGTTTGGTTTCGGTTTCAACAGGTTTGGCTTCTTGTTCTTTTGGTTCAACTTCAGCCAATTCTACGGTTGTATCAGTTTGGGCACTAATTTCAACTTCTTGTTCAATTACTGGTTCTATTGATGGCTCAGTTTTAACTTCTTCAACAATAGTTTCAGGCTCTAATTCCACTTTTTCTTCGTAAATCAAGCATACTTTAGCCTTTTTAAACAATCCGCCTGTTTCCAAAACCTTAATATCAACATCTTCACGATTTAATCCTAGAAATCTAAGACCTTCCTCAATCGCAATATCAACATTTTTACCAATACTTACATATTCTTTCATAATAATCTTATCCTTTATTGTAATTTCTACTGTATTCTACAACTTCCGTGTTACCTTTTTTGTACACAACTTGCTTATCATCTTTATCTTTTGGCTGACATAACTCAATAATCGTGGAAATTATCGCCGACATTACCGAGTTTGCAATAATGTAAAGTGTAAACAAGGCGCTTGAAGTACTTGCAAATATAATCATAAATATAGGCATTATTATTAACATAGTCTTAGAACTAGGGTTTTTAACGCCAGTTTTCTTTTCCTGCAACTTAATTTGTAAGAATTGTGTTAAGAATGTAATAACACCCGCAAGTATAATCAACAGATAGCATCCATTATGTTCGTATTTAGATTCGATTATAGAACTTATCTTTTCATAATCTGCTTTAAATGCATCCAAGTTTTCTTCTGCTACAATGCCATTTTTCAAAGAATATTTTTCAAATGTTGAGTAATTAACTACTGGAGAAGTAGTTGTATCGCCTTTCCAAACATTTTTTACCCATAAGAAACTGTATTTTTTAGATTGTTCTTTAAATTTGTTATTAACCTGTGTAGATATGTAAGCATCTACTTTTGCTTGGTCAAGTTCTAAATTATCATTTAAAAACTCAGTTTCGTTATCCACAGTATATGTTTTTGCTTGTGTATAAGTTTGATAAATCGCATTAAAAGCAAGATTTTCTTGTTTTGTTGATAACGAATTTAAACTTACAAATAATGATGTAAATACTGTCAAAGTAATTATCATTGATATAAGTAGTGTTAAGCAAGTTCCAGTCATATTAAAGTTGTACTTTTTGGATAATTCCATTTGTTTTTGATTTAACTTTTGTCTATCTCCTGGATATTGCTGTTGAACTTTTTGCAACTCTGGTTGCATTATAGCCTGCATTTTGGCATTTTTCTTATTTACATTTTTTTGCATTATATCAATTGGTGACAATATCAATTTTAATGCAATTGTAAGTAGTATGATTGCCCAGCCATAATTTCCAACCCATTTTACAAACAAGTCAATACAATCAGCCCAAAAGGCCTTAGTAATTAGTAATTGTGAAAATTCTAACATACCCATTTATAATCTCCTAATATATTTAATGGTTCTAAATCCAATCCGCCTTTATGTGTTTTAGTGCATGCCATAAGCCTTTTCGTGCCTATAATAACGCCAGTTATAGCGCCAAACTTTAACACACAACGCATCATATAAATAGAACAGGTAGGCATTTTTGAACAATTTGAATTAATCAGTGGCGAGATACACAATTTATAAAAAATCAAGAATACAAATTCCACAAATAGCAGTGGCATCAGTAAAATCTTAAATAATTTATACATCTTTTGTATCCTTGACCAAGTTACATTTAACTAAAAATTTGTTAAATTCTTCATTCAAAACCAAAAAGTCTACAGTGGTAGCATCAGTTTTTAATGTAATCACATAATTTTTAACTGCTAAGATAGGCAACTTAACCCTAACAATTTCGCTCATAACTCGTTTTAATCTACTTCTAGTAACCGAGTTGCCAACCTTGTTATTAATTGAAATACCTATCTTTGCATTAGGTAATTTTGTATCTACATAGTGGACAGAAAAATACTTACAACCATAAAATTTACCTTTTTTATAGATGTAATTAAATTCTCTTGTTTTTTTCACTCTGTTAATTCTGTTTAACATACCCCTTCCTATGCTGATAATTTATTTCTACCTCTATTTCTGCGTCTCTTTAATACTTTTCTACCAGACAAAGTCTTCATTCTAGCACGGAAACCGTGAACTTTACTTCTTTGTCTTTTCTTTGGTTGATAAGTTTGCTTCATAAATCTTCTCCTTTTATCAAAATCAAGTAATAGCATTATAACTTTAAACTTTTGATTTGTCAATGATAATTAAAAATTTAAATAAAAAGTTATCCACAAAATTTGATTACATTGTGGATAACTCGCCATTTTTGTTAAATTTAAACCATTCTTACAGGTAAAATCAAGAACAAATAGTCTTCATTTTCGCTTGGAGTAACAATACAGTGTGAAATTGCATTGCTAAAGTTAATCTTAATATATTCATCTTCAGTTGCACGCAAGCAATCTGAAAAGTACTTTGAATTAAAGGCAATAACAATATCCGCACCCTTCATTGTAACTGGAATATTTTCCTTTACATTACCAATTTCACTGTCTGAGGTTAAAACTAATGAATTTTCAGTTATATCAAACTTAACACGACTGTTTTTGTCTCCCTTAGATAGCAAACTTGCACGGTCAATAGCATCTTCAAGTTGACTTTGTAAATTAAATATTTTTTGACTTAAAGCAACTATTTGATTTTTTAGATATTGGATTAAAGGTGTATCTATAAATGTAGGAGGATTATCAATAGTAACATCATCACCATTAACCATATTTCTTGTGTCTACCCAAAGATGATTTTTATTTGGTGGTTCACTAGTTCCTATCCAAACTTGATACTTTGACCCTATTGTACACCAAGTATCATTATGAAAATAATATAAATAGTTTTCATTA
>JAFULP010000081.1 GCA_017473285.1 Clostridia bacterium | reverse complement strand
GGCATATTGAGATGTAGTGTTGTCATTAATCTTGTTCATGTAAATGCCGTAAATCATACCTTCCATTAGGAAAATAAGGATAAATCCAACAATTACAGCAGCAATGGTTTTTAAAATCATCTCAGTAGTCTCTCGTGACTTCATTTTGTTTAAAAATTCCATATAACCCCCTAAAATAATTAGAATAATACGAATAACAATGTATGTATTGCGTATAAATCATAACTATCTAGTTAAAGTATACACATTGAAAAATAATTTGTCAAAGAAATTTAGGCACTTTCTTTACAAATTTGATAAATTGTGTTATGATAAAAACACATATGAAAAAGAGTAATAAAGAAATATACGAATTAAATGCTATAAAATTGGCATATATGGGCGATAGTGTGTTTTCAACATATATTAGAAAACACTTTATTGTCAACACCGACAAGAAAAATGCCGATTTAAATAAATGTGTTAATAAGATAGTGTGTGCACCTAATCAAGCAAAATTAATGGATATTATTGCACCAATGCTTGAAGGTGTAGAAGTTGATGTTGTAAATAGGGCTAGGAATTTGCACTTTAATAATATTGCAAAAAATAGCACGCCCGAGGAATATTCAAAGGCTACCGAATTTGAAGCGTTGCTAGGTTATTTGTATTTGACGGGGCAAATTGAAAGATTGGAAAAATTTATTGATATTAGTGTGGAGAGTTATTATGATAGTGGAAGGAATTAATTGTGCGGTTGAATTATTAAAAACTGATTATCCCGTGGAAAAGGTTATAATCAACAAGGATATTAACGATAAGTATGACAACATTGTAAAATTGGCACAACAAAAAGGCGTAAAAATCGAATATGTGGATAAGTCGGGTGTTGAAAGGTTGACAAAGTCCAAAAATTCACAAGGCGTATTATGTTTTGTTAAGCCATACAAATATTGCGATGTTAACGATATCTTGTTGGATGCCGAAAGTAAGGGGCAAGACCCGTTTATAGTGATACTGGATGGTATTGTTGACCCACACAATGTGGGCGCTATTATCCGTACCGCTGAATGTGTGGGGGTTAATGGCGTTATTATTGGTCAAAACCGTGCTTGTGACATCAACGAAACCGTGTTTAAAACCAGTGCAGGGGCAGTGGCGCATATGAAAGTGGCACAAGTGGTTAACATTAGCCAAACTATTGAAAAACTTAAAAGTAAAAATGTGTGGGTATATTCGTTGGAAGCGGGCAATACCTCAATGTATGACACAAATCTAACTGGTGCAGTGGCGTTGGTAATTGGTAGCGAGGGTAGTGGCGTTAGTAGATTGGTTAATCGCACTTGTGATGGTACAATATCTATTCCGCTTAAAGGTAAAGTAAACAGTTTGAATGCATCAAACGCAGGCGCTATAGCAATGTATGAAGTGTTGCGCCAAAGGGAAATATGCAACAAATAAGCGAAGTTGTGGCTAAAGCCAAATTAGGTGATTTTGAAAGTATGGAACACATACTTAAGTGTTTTAAACCCAAAGTTACATCAATTTGTCGTGAATACTTTTTGTTGGGTGCGGATTTCGACGATTTAATTCAAGAAGGGATGATTGGTTTGTATAAGGCGATAGTAGGATACAATGTGGACAAAAATGATAATTTTTCAAGTTTTGCCACAATGTGTATACATCACCAAGTTCAAAACGCTGTAAGGGTGGCAAATAGCAAAAAAAATCAGCCATTAAATGACTATGTTTCGATTAATGTTGAGGGTAAATTTTCGCAAAACGAAGACAGTCCAAAACTAATGTTGCAGGCTAGCGACAAGTGCGCCGAGCAACTATCCTTGGATAAGGAAAGGGAAGATGTGTTGTACACGCAAGTAAAACAAGCCTTGACAAATGAGCAATACGGTGTATTATTAATGTATCTAAATGGCTATAGTTATAACGAAATGGCCACAAAGTATAATGTAACAACCAAAAAGGTTGATAATATTATTCAAGCAATCAAGCGAAAATTAAGAGTGTTGTTAAAAGGAGAATGAGTATGAATTTGGCATTGTATCGAGAATTTAGGCCAGCAACTTTTAAGGAAGTGGTAGGTCAAAATCATATTACACGCACGCTTTCAAATCAAGTAAAGAGCGGAGAACTTACTCACGCATATCTTTTTACGGGTACTAGAGGTACGGGCAAAACTAGTTGCGCAAAGATATTTAGTAAGGCTATTAATTGTTTATCACCAGTGGACGGTTCGCCTTGTGGTGTGTGCGAAGTATGTAAGGCTTTAAGTTTGCCTAATACAGATGTGCTTGAAATAGACGCAGCAAGCAATAACCGAGTGGACGAAATTCGTGACTTGCGTGAGCGTGTTAAGTATCCGCCAACAATTGCTAAAAAGAAGGTGTATATAATCGACGAAGTGCATATGCTTACTGAAAGTGCATTTAACGCTTTGCTTAAAACCTTGGAAGAACCGCCTGAATATGTTGTGTTTATTTTGGCTACTACCGAAGTGCATAAATTGCCAGCAACAATACTTTCAAGATGTACAAGGTTTGATTTTAGGTTGCTAACCACTGAAGAACTTGTGCAACATTTAAAATGGGTGTTTGCTCAAAAGAATATTGCTTGTGATGAAAATAGTTTGTATTTAATTGCCACTCAAGGTGCGGGCAGTGTGCGTGATACATTGTCGATTGCGGATAGCGTGTCGGCATTTTGTGAAAAGAATATTACTTATGATAATTGCCTTGAGGTGTTGGGGCTAACTTCTAACGAAGGCATTACCAAATTGGTAAATAATATAATAAATAGTGACATTAAAGGTATTTTTAGCGAAGTTAAAAATATATTAAATAGAGGGAAAAATATTTCATTGCTTTGCAAGGAAACCACTGAATATTTTAAAAACTTGCTACTAATTCAAGCGGGTGTGCAAGATTTAAATGTGTTAAATGTGATGCCTAACGAGTTGGAATTGATGAAACAGCAAGCCAGCAAAATTGCGCCTGAAGTGTTAAAGGTGGGATTTGATAAATTTGCTAGGATTGAATTGGATTTAAAATATAGTGTAAATCCACAAAACTTGTTTGAGTCGGTGTGCATATCGTTATTAAACACTCCAAAGCAACCAACTGTAACTACCACTATGGTTAGTTCAAGTGCTAATAATGTTGTTAATATGTCAAACACACAGGCATCAGTTAATAATGTTGCCAGTGCGGTAAATGGGAAAGCGCCAGTAAGCAATATGGCAACTCAACCTAGCGGTAACACAAACTTAGGGCAAGCGAATATACCTAATATAGATAAAACAACTAAAGCCACAGTGAGTGACGAAATTGATGCATTGTGGGGTAGAGTGTTGCTTAAGATTAAGGAAAGTAATATGTTTGCACTAAGTGCTTCATTAAAGGATGTGTATGGTGTGCATATGGTGGGCAATTGTTTGGTGCTTAAAACAAATGACCAAAGCGTGCTAAAATCGGTTGACGAACCGGCTCGTCTTGATGTAATATTAAATATAGCTTCAACCTTCGATGATAAGATTAAAAAGGTTGAAATCCAGTATGATGAAGCCAACAAAAGTAGCAAAGATATTGTGGCGGAATTAAAAAATATATTTATGGATAAATTAAAGGTAAAGGAGTAGTTTTATGAGTAATTTTAGAGGTGGAATGGGTGGTTTTGGCAATATGCAAAACCTTATGCGTCAAGCCCAAAAGATGCAAGAAGATATGATGAAGGCGCAAGAAGAACTTGCTAGCGCTCAAGTTGAAGGTGTTAGTGGTGGTGGAATGGTTAAGGTTACCATGACTGGCAAAAAGGAATTTGTAGGTGTTAAACTTGCTCGTGAAGCCGTTGACCCAGACGATATTGAAATGTTGGAAGATTTAATTTTGGCAGCAATCAAAGACGCCGAAAGCAAGGCGCAAGCACTAAGCGATGACAAAATGGGTGGATTTGGCAATCTTGGCGGTTTGATGTAAGGTGGGATATGTCCAATATTATTGAATCGATGGAAAGGTTGGTAAACGAGTTATCCAAACTTCCAAGTTGTGGCAAAAAAACTGCGCAACGCTATGCGTATTATTTGATTAAAGCAGATAGCGAAGTGGTGGACAGTTTGCAAACGGCAATCACGGAAGCCAAGCAAAAAATCCATTATTGTGCCAAGTGTGGCAATTTTACCGATAAAGATTTGTGTGACAATTGTTCAAAGCCAAATGTTGACCCTATTATTTGTGTGGTAAAAGAGCCTAAAGATGTGTCAGCGCTTGAAAAAGTATTGCATTTTAATGGCACATATCATGTGTTGCATGGCGTCATTAGCCCGCTTGAAAATAAAGGGCCAAATGATATTAATTTGAAAAGTTTGCTTGCCCGTGTGGGTGAAGAAAATATTCAAGAAATTATCATTGCCACCAATCCCGATGTGGAAGGAGAGGCTACGGCTATGTATATTGCCAATATTCTTAAGCCTTTGGGTGTAAAAGTTAGCCGTATTGCGCAAGGTGTTGCAATGGGTAGCGAGTTGGAGTTTGCCGACGCAGTGACACTAGGAAAGGCAATTGAAAACCGTAGATTAATGTAATTAAAATAAAAAAAATAGACACTTTAATTGTGTCTATTTTTATGTTTCTAGTCGGTTAAGCCTAATACATAATCGGCGGGTTCATTAAAAAATTTTATTATTGCAATGATATTGGATAATGTTGGCTCTCGCAAATTGTTTTCCCACAAACTTATAATGCCTTTACTTACACCTAATGCTTGGGCTAATTCAATTTGACCAATATCTTTTGATTTTCGTAACGATTTTAATCTATCCCCAAATGTTTCCATATATTTATATTTTTCAAAATTTATTTAAAAAATACTTGACTTCTTACAATGGTAAGAGTACAATGTAAGTGTGTAAAAGAGTTTAGGTTAAATTTTACTAGAAAAAAGCAGTGTTTTAATATCTAGTCCCTTTGTTTTAAACTTAAACTCTTTATACAAATTTATATGCACAATACGGACGAGTGTTTTCATACTATGGGGTAAGGTGCGTATGAAAAAGAAGATATTTAAGTTAATTGGTTTAGTATTAATATATGTGGCAATTTCGATTGGTATATACTTTATATTAAAGGCGTGCGGGCTTACAAGCGTAAGCAAAATACGAAACTTTGTATCCAAAGCGGGCGTTTGGGGATATGTTGTATTTTTCCTATTTCAAGTGGTGGTGTCAACATTTATTTGTGTAATACCGTTTGAGGATGAGCTGCTAACCACGATTGCTTTGGTGCTATTTGGACCTATAAAGGGCTTTTGTATTGCATCTTTTAATATGTTTGTTACATCAAGTTTGCAATTTGTGCTAGGTAGATATTTGTGCAAGGACTTAGTAAACAAACTTTTGGGCGAAGATAGCATAAAAAAATACGAAAACTATTTGCAAATTAAAGGCGAAATTATGTTGCCAATATTATATGCAATACCTTTGTTTCCGCACGATAGTTTGTGTATTTTGGCGGGTATGAGCAAGATGAAATATTGGTACTTTGCACTGGTTACACTTATAATGCGTTCGCTTGAGATTGCTTCGGTGTGCTTTTTTGGAAGTGGCATAATTGATTTTGGTGCATTGACGGTTATGGATTGGATAATGCTCGCCAACCTATTAATCATTGATATATATTTGGTGTTTAAATTGCAAAAACACATCGAAAACAAAATTAACAAAACTAAATAGTTTCTTTTAGGTATCGTATTAAATTGATTAAAACACTTTTGGCGTTTGGTTGTTGCTTGAGAGAGAGTTTTGAGCATAGGGCGATTTGCAATGCTTTACTTGCTTTCCAAGATGATAGTAGCATATGTCTAATATCACGCTCAATTGCGTCTGGAGTGCTGGAGTTGATATTTGCAATATATTCAAATTGTTCGGCGCTGTAAGGGATGGAAGTGTTTTTGCAAATGGAATTTGTAATAATGTCTACAAGATATTTAAATCCAATATACTTTTTTGAAATGCCTAGATTTTCCAGTTCAAGCATAATCAATTTGTTTAACAATGATGATGTTGGAAGTTTGGTTGAAATATTATTTAAATTAACATTTGCCAATAAATATTTTTCAAGCAAGTCAAGGCTTTGATGTGTGCAATAATGTTTAATTTCCACATTGGTTGCATATTCATTAGGATACACGATAAATATATTTTTGTTTATTTTTGATAATTTAATAAGTTGGAGCGGGGTAGAGTTAGTGTTGGCAACAAATATAATATAATTTTTAGGGTTTTGGGCAAAAGAAAAGACATCAATTTCATTATCCGTTTCAATAAAAGGTAAGTTGTATTTAGTTAAAGATGCTCTAATATCAATTGCATACTTTGCTTCGCTGTTGCAATAAAATATTAGATTAGGTAAATTATACATATTTTTGTCCTAAAGTGGTTTTCTAAATAATAGCACAAATTATCTAATTTTGTCAATCGAATAATATAAATATAAACAAAATTTCAAACAACGCAAACATATGTTCTATACAATGACGGTCGAAAAATTTTCGTATTGATGTTGATTTTTTTTATAATTAATGCTAATATTGTTGCATTGGAGAGATTTATGCAAAAGATATTAAGCACAATGCGTAAAGCGGTGGAAAAATATAAACTGATTGAAAATGGCGATAAAATTGCTGTGGGTTTGTCGGGTGGTAAGGATAGTTTGGTGCTATTAAAGGCGTTGAAAATGTTTCAAAGATTTAACATATACAACTATGAAATTATTGCAGTGACCGTTGATATATATTCGGGTAAAGAAGATTATTCGCATTTGCAAAAATTTTGTGATGAGTTGGGCGTTGAGTTGATTGTGGAAAAAACTGATATTCATCAAGTGGTATTTGATGAAAGGAAAGAAAAAAATCCATGTTCACTATGCGCAAAAATGCGTAGGGGAGCGCTAAATTCGGTGGCTAATAGGTGCGGTTGCAATAAAATTGCTTTGGGGCATCATTTGCAAGATGTGATTGAAACTTTCTTTTTGTCGTTATTGTATGAAGGAAGGTTGAGTACGATGAAGCCTAAATCTTATATGTCTAATTCGCAAATTACACTTATTAGACCTTTGTTTTTAACTCATGAAAATTCGATAAGGGCGGTAAGCAAGGATCTTCCTGTTAAAAAAAGTAAGTGCCCAGCCGATAAAGATTCAAAAAGGCAAGATATTGAAAAGTTGATTGAAGATATAAATCGAATAATTCCAGATAGCAAAAAACGAATTGAAAGTGCTATAATTTCAACGGATAGTTACAATTTGTTGGATAAAGAATAAGTCTACATTATTTGTAGATTTTTTTGTCATAATTTGTCGAACGGATAAATATATATACGCAAAGGAGTTTTGTGTATGTATGAAGATGTGTATTTAAGAACCATGAGTTATGCTAGATATATTGTTGATAATAATAGCACCATAAGGGCGACGGCTAAACATTTTGGGATGGCAAAAAGTACGGTGCATTATGATTTGAAAAATAGGTTGCGATATTACGATGGTGAGTTGTATGCTAGGGTGAAAGAAATTTTGGAAAACAACTTTAATGAAAAACATATTCGTGGTGGCATGGCAACCAAGCAAAAATATTTAAATGAAAAAGAAGTGGAAGAATTTAATCAATTTGATTGCTACGGGTGTTAATAATTTAAAAAAATATAAAAATAAAATAATTAAATTAGTTAAAATTAAATATTTAAAATCGTTTTAAATAATATTTAATTAAAAAATAATATTAAAATAAAATATAATACAAACAAATATTAAAAATTAAAATAAATCGCTATTTTTAAGT
>JAFULP010000080.1 GCA_017473285.1 Clostridia bacterium | reverse complement strand
TGTAATATAGTAGTTACCCAAAATCATATCTTGAGATGGAACCATCGCTGGAGAACCATCACTTGGTTTTAGGATGTTGTTAGAAGCAAGCAATAGGTTTCTTGCTTCAGTTCTTGCTTCCACGCTTAGTGGAATATGAATTGACATTTGGTCACCGTCAAAGTCGGCGTTAAAGCCACCACACGCCAAAGGTGGAAGACGGATTGCCTTACCTTCGATTAGCAATGGTTCAAACGCTTGCACTGACAACTTGTGTAGTGTAGGGGCACGGTTAAGTAGCACTGGGTGTCCTTGCACAACTTCCGACAAGATATCCCACACCACTGGGCGTTCTTGGTCAATCATACGAGTTGCTTTCTTTAAGTTGTTGGTTTGGTTCATTTCAAGCAAACGCTTGATGATAAATGGACGGAACAACTCTAATGCCATCATCTTAGGCAAGCCCATTTGATAAATCTTCAATTCTGGACCTACTACGATAACCGAACGACCTGAATAGTCAACACGCTTACCTAACAAGTTTTGACGGAAACGACCGTGCTTACCCTTTAGGCTGGCTGTCAATGACTTCAAATCTCTTTGTCGAGAACCTTGAACCGCTCTACCACGCTTACCGTTATCAAACAATGCATCAACTGCTTCTTGCAACATACGCTTTTCGTTACGAACGATAATGTCAGGAGCGCCCAAGTCCATCAACTTTCTCAAACGATTGTTACGGTTGATTACACGACGATACAAATCATTTAAATCACTGGCTGCAAATTTGCCACCATCAATTTGAACAAGTGGACGAATATCAGGTGGAATAACTGGAACAACATCCAATATCATCCATTCTGGCTTATTGCCACTCTTAATAAAGTCTTCAACAATTTCTAATTTCTTAGTTGCTTTTAACTTCTTTTGACCTTTAGAATTGTGCATAATTTCTTGCAATTCTTTCTTTTCTTTTTCAAGGTCAACATCACGCAATAATTCCTTAACCGCTTCAGCGCCCATTCCCACTCTAAAGCCGTTAATGCCAAATTTTTCAATTGCTTCACGATATTCTCTATCACGAATAACTTGCTTGTACTCAAAATCACTATTTTTAGGGTCAAGCACAACATAACTTACATAATACAAAACTTCATCCAAAAGTTTTGGTGACATATCAAGGATTAAACCAATACGACTTGGCACGCCCTTGAAGAACCAAATGTGTGATACTGGGCAAGCAAGCTCAATATGTCCCATACGCTCACGACGAACTTTTGAGCGAGTAACTTCTACGCCACACTTATCACAAATTACACCTTTGTAACGAACTCTTTTGTATCTACCACAACTACATTCCCAGTCCTTTTTAGGTCCAAAAATGCGTTCGCAAAACAAACCGTCTTTTTCAGGCTTTTGAGTACGATAATTAATTGTTTCAGGCTTAGTAACCTCGCCTCTAGACCATTCTCTGATCTTTTCAGGCGAAGCAATACTAATCCTAATTGAGTCAAAATTGTTTAATTCAAACATATATTTCTCCTATCTTTTTTTCTAGTCATCTAAATCATCAAATAACGCTGATTCATCAAAAGCTTGTTCAGACACTTCGTTATCATAACTTTCTTGGATTTTATCAAATTCAAGAGTAATATCTTCAAGTCCTACCTTGTTTACAGGTTGAACAGCATCAAATTCTACTTCTTGGTCAGAAACTTCATTGATTGAAAGTTCGTGTTGGTCAGCAGTCAATATCTTAACATCTAAGCCCAAACCTTGCATTTCCTTAACAAGAACTTTAAATGCTTCAGGCATTCCAGGTTCTGGAATAGGTTCGCCTTTAACAATTGCTTCATAAGTTTTGATACGACCTTCCACATCGTCTGACTTAATTGTTAGCATTTCTTGCAACAATCTACTTGCACCATATGCTTCCAATGCCCACACTTCCATTTCACCAAAACGTTGTCCACCAAGTTGTGACTTACCGCTTAGTGGTTGTTGAGTAATTAAGGCATATGTTCCTATACTACGAGCGTGAATCTTATCTTCAACCATGTGGTCAAGTTTTAACATATACATTACGCCAACATTTGTCTTGTTTTCAAATGGCAAGCCTGTACGACCGTCATATAATTGCATTTTACCATCTTCTGGCAAGTTGTTTTGACGAAGTAATTCTTGAATTTCTTCTTCAGTAGCACTATCAAAACCAGGAGTTGCAACCTTCCAATCAAGATGCTTAGCAGCAAGACCAAGGTGCATTTCCAATAATTGTCCCAAGTTCATACGAGATGGAATACCCATTGGGTTAAGCACAATATCAACTGTTTGACCATTTGCCATAAATGGCATATCGCTTTCAGGTAACACGATTGATACAACACCCTTGTTACCATAACGACCAGCAAGTTTATCGCCAGGCTGCAATATACGCTTTTGAGCAATGTAAACCTTAACCATCATATTTACACCAGCATCAAGTTCGTCCTTGTTCTTTCTTGACAAGATTTCAACGCCTACTACAACACCCGCTTCGCCGTGTTTAACTTTTAATGAAGTGTTCTTAACTTCCTTAGTTTTTTCACCGAAAATTGATTTTAACAACCTTTCTTCAGGTGTTAAGTCAGTTTCACCCTTAGGAGTTACCTTACCTACAAGAATATCACCAACTTTTACTTCCGTACCAATACGAACAATACCGTTTTCGTCCAAATTCTTTAACGCATCTTCGCCAACACCAGCAATATCACGAGTAATTTCTTCATCACCCAACTTAGTGGTTCTTGCTTCGGTTTTAACTTGTTGAATTGATATTGAAGTAAATGCATCTTCACGCACCACTCTTTCGTTTACAAGTATAGCGTCTTCAAAGTTGTAACCTTCCCAGTTCATAAAGGCAACTGTCATATTCTTACCAAGTGCAACTTCACCATTTTGAGTAGAAGCACCATCGGCAAGTACATCACCAAAACTTACTCTTTCGCCATGATTAACAACTGGTTTTTGGTTAAAGCAAGTTTTGTCATTAGTTCTTTCAAATTTTCTTAAATAATGGTTTACAACACGACCATCATCATATTCTACAGTAATATAGTCGGCACTTACGTATGTTACCACGCCATCGCCGTCAGCCAAAATCATCGCTCCGCTATCCTTAGCCAACTTGTGCTCGATACCAGTACAAACAATTGGAGATTCACACTTAATTAGTGGAACCGCTTGACATTGCATGTTTGTACCCATCAACGCACGGTTAGCAGCACAGTGTTCGATAAATGGGATTAGGCTTGCACCAACTGAAATCAATTGTCTTGGCGATAGGTCGATATATGTTATCATATCACGGCTAACAGATTCAACCGTACCATTATGTCGACATACCACTTGGTCGTTCTTTAATCTACCTTGTTCGTCCAAAGGCTCTTTAGCAGTAGCAATATATTCATTAATATCTTCATCTGCCATCATAAACACAATTTCATCAGTAACTCTACCGTTTTCATCTATTCTGCGGTAAGGAGTTTCCAAGAAACCATATTCGTTAATACGAGCATAACCCGCAATACTGGTCATCAAACCGATAGGTTGTCCTTCTGGAGTTTCAACCACACATATACGACCATAGTGAGAATGATTAATATCACGCACTTCAGCAGTTGCACGTTCCTTCTTAACACCGCCAGGACCAAACGAACTTAAACGACGCTTGTGTCTTAGGCTTGATACAGGGTTAACTTGGTCCATTAAGGCAGAAAGTTGAGATGTACTCATAAATTCTTTAAACGCCTTATTGATATATCTTGCATTTACCACTTGTGCAGGAGTAATATCTGTCAAATCACGGCTTTGCAATGTTTCACGCACTTGTGCTTGAAGTTTGGTCATACCCTTTCTAAATTCTTGAGTTAACAATTCACCACAACCAGCAACACGACGGTTAGCCAAGTGGTCACGCTCATCAAGGAAACCAATACCATCAATTAAGTTCAAGTGATAACTTACAGTTGCAAGCATATCGTCAAGAGTAATTTCATAGTTTTCCAAAGCACGAGCATTTGCTCTAATTGCTTCAAGTTGTTCTTCCTTAGTTTTGTTTTCCTTTAATATTTCTTGTAGTAATGGGTAGTATACCAATCCATTAATACCATAATCTTTAGGATTACAATCTACATAGCAAGTAAGGTCAACACGCTTGTTACCAACAACCTTGATAACCTTATCGTTATACACGATGTTAACGCTATTGATACCAGCGTTTTGAATTTGGTTAGCAATTTCACGAGTAATCACTTCGCCTTCACTTACCAATACCTTGCGACCCACTTTTACATCTTCAGCACTGATGTGGTCCACAATACGATTTGCAAGGCTAAGTTTTTTGTTAGTCTTATAACGACCAACTTTACCCATACTATAATGTTGATGATTAAAGAAACGGTCGTTGATGTATGACATAGTATTTGATGGGCTAGGAATTTCGCCAGGACGAGTACGACGGCTAAATTCGATAAGCGCATCTTCTTGAGTGATTTGAGTTTCCTTATTCAATGTGTTTACAATAAATGGATGGTTACCAAAAATATCCAACAATTGTTCGTTGGTGTAACCAAAACACTTAAATAGTACGCCCAATGACATCTTATACTTACGCTCAACAATCACACGCAAACTATCGCCTGTAACTTGCTCGGTAGTAACCCACATACCGTGAGATGGAGCAATTGAGCCAGTGTAGTCCATTTTGCCGTACTTGTTCATTTCACCGTCAAATACAATACCAGGTGACTTGATTAGTTGGTTTAATATTACCCTTTCAACGCCGTTGCATAGGAAACCACCATCTTCCGACATATAAGGAATATCGCCTAGGAATACTTCTTGCTCCATAACTTGGCCAGTTTCCTTAATAAGTAAGCGAACTTTTACCTTTAATGCTACAGTGTAACTAGATTGACGACGCTTACATTCTGCCCAAGAATATTTAGGTGTAAAGTCGATTGAATAGTCCAAAAAAGACAACTCTGCTTTATTAGAGTAGTCTATAATTGGATTAAATTCATTCAACACTTCCCAAATACCTTCTTTTAGAAATGCTTGAAAAGATGTTTTTTGCACATCCATCAAATATGACATTTCATAAGGAACTCTAGTTTTACCAAATGTTTGTCTTTTGGCTTTGTTGCCATAGTTTACCATCTTAATGTTGAGTGTGTTAGAATTCATTCATAACTCCTTAAAAATTTTTTGTATTCAGTTGTGCGTCCCAAAATCGCAAGTTAATATACTTTAGTATATTATATACCCACTTTCGTTTTGAGATAGTTATTCATACTAGCCAAGTGTAACATAATTTGCTAGATGTGTCAAGAGTTTTTTTGTAAAATTTTAGGAATTTAGCAATTTCGCATTGTATATATTTTATGTATAATGACTTTTATTGACCATTTCGACATATTTTAATACCTAAAAACGCAAAAGAGAGCATATTGCCCTCTTTTTAAAGTTTCATACCCTTAAAATCTTTCTTTCACTCTTCTTGTTAAGACACTGCTTAAATTTTTGGCACACATTATTTATATTTTAAATTTGATATGTTACAATTTTGGTAACCAACAAAAGCAAAAGGGCAAATTCAGGTACTAAATATTTTAGTATCCTTTATTTTCATTAAAAATTTCAACTAAAACTATTGTAAAAAAGGAGACAATATAGTATAATGGGAATGTTAGACGAATACCAAGGACAAATCAAAGCAATTTTTAGTGATTGGATAAAGATTAATGATAAAAATTCCGGCTGTGGATACATTATTGAAGATTTTCCTTTTAAACCAGTAAAAAATCAAGAACTAACAGATGAAGAAAAACAACAAAAACTTGGAATTCCAAAAGATGGGGTTGATAGCCACTGCTGGAAATGTATAAGTATAAATCAATGTATATTTAAAAATGAAGAAAATAAAAAACCTGAGGAATTTAATTATAGTCAATATTCTTATGCCGAAATTCCAAAATCAGTGCGAGGACTTTATCACCCTAATTGCCATTGCAAAAAGAAAGGTACCAATGTTCCAAGATTAAACGAAATAAGCATTATCGAATACAATAACAAAGTTAAAGATTTCTTTAATAGAAAAAGTGATTGGTTTCATAAATGAGGTTTTACTGACAAAGATAAAGAAACTTTTTCAAAAACATTATTTAACATTTTAATAGAAAATTATCGCCAAGGTAATTACATAAAAGTAAAGCACACTAGATTTGGTTCTCAAATAAACATATTAATCACTACTCAATACAAAGATAAAATGAATAAAGTTACCAACTTAAAATCATCATACATGGTTTATCCAAATAGCCAATTAAGATGTGTAACATTAGTAGGAGGAGAGGAATAATGAAAGAATATGATAAAGTTAAATTAATTGTGGATAAACCTCAATATTTGAAAGAGAATATCCATAAAGGCGATATTGGATATATTTGCCTTCCAGAAATTAGAGATAATTGTTTTTATATAGAATTTGAAACTGGAGATGATTCCGATTTGTACAAATATGCAAATATAAAAATTGAAGATTTAGAATTGGTAAAAGATGGTGGATTTACTGACGATGAAATTCTTGAAGGAATTCCTAAGAAAGGCCCTCGATGGTGGTGCAAAGTTGAAGATGGTTATATTATGAACCTACTAGGCGAAAAGAAAAACAAAATACCTTATGATTATAATTCATAATGCAATCCATCCTTTTAAGGAAATAGTTATGAAATACTTAAATTTAGTTGAATTAATTAAAGAAAAACCCTCATACACAAAAGCTGGCGTAAAAGTTGGTGATTTTGGTGCAATTATGAGTGAAAAACCAATTAACGAGAAATGGCAAGTTGTATTTTCTGAATTTTATACCGGTAAAGATATTGCAGATATTATGGTCGCTGAAGATGATTTAAAAGTTCATAATTCCGTTCCAAAAGATAGATATCCCGAAAAAAAATAAACAAAAAATTATGTTGTTAAATTGATAATACACATTAAGCAAAAGAGATGGTTTAATTCCATCTCTTTTTGTTATCTATTTTAGTGTTGTATATTAGCAGCAGCCGTCTTTTCTTCCGCCACATCCGCAGTTGCAAAGTATTAATAAAATTAAGATAATAAAGCAAGGGTCACAGCCACATCCACAATTGCAAAGGATTAACAACAATACAATTATCCAGCAACAATCCATTCCGCTTCCGCCATTGCAATTGCATTTGTCAAAATCGTTGTCGTGTCCGCCACAGCCGCAACTGCAGCCACCAAACATTCTGTTAAACATAAATTTTTCTCCTTTTGTTCATTTCGTTTTTTTGAAGTGTTTTAGAATTTTCCAATTTTTATTTTAAATATGTTTTTTAGTGTTTTTTTCAATTGTTTTACTCTCATATTAAGTCAACAATTTTTTCTTAGCACTTGGTCAAAGCCAAGTATAGTATGTAGTTTTTTCTTTGGTATTTTCTAACTCCTTCGTATACTCCATAGTATGTAAAAACTTGAAAAGTGTGAAAAATTTGAAAAAATTTAATAAAAAAATAACTTCCACATTTTGAATGCACACCTCAAAAGTGTCTAACTTTTTAGATTTACATCATTTATGGAAGTTATTTGTTTTAATACTTAAATCCTTCGTCGCTAAACCCTGCTTGACGCCTTTGTGTCCTTTTACGAAAATCTTCTTTCAAATCGTCAAACCTATTCATAACATAACTTTCAAATTTTTGCGCACGCTTACTTTTGTCCACCAACAAACTTTGAATTTTGTTTACAATAGATTTAAATTCTTGCGCATCTTTTTCGTTTAAATTCAAGCACGCTTGCATCTTATCAGCCAACAAGCCTATTTGCTTGGCAATCTGTTCATCTTCCGCAATTAAGTCTTCAAACACATCCAACTCTCTAATATAGTCACACACTTTTGAATATGTACTTTCTTGACTTAGCAATTGCTTATCACGCTTTTTGATAGCATCTCTATATCTAATTAAAATTCCTTTTGCCAAATCTTTTATTTCTTGCTCGTTATCGCTAGATAATTCACCTAACTTTAATTTGCTTTTGATTATTCTTGTTGCGCTAATTTTAAGAAATGTGTCCACATCTATTTTACTATATCCAGCGTCAAGATAATTGATTACTTGCATAACAAAGTCTTCATTATCTATCATCCCTTTAGCGTCCAAAGTTATAGGATAATCATCGCTCAAGCAAATCAACCTATTGGAAGACATTGCTTGCATATATGCAACAATCACATCTTTATCCCTTAACAAGTCCTTGTCAATTTCACGAAGTCGCACATTATCTTGTTTAAGCGCCCTTATGGCTTCGTTTTTATCTGTTATCATTCGCTCCACACAATCCTTTATGTGAAAAGATTATATACCATAACCTCATCATTGTCAATACTCATTTTAAAAATAAGGGCTAATTACTTAACCCTTATCTTGCACCTAAAGTTTAAACCAAATTTTAGCCGTTCAATTTTTCCCTTATTAACGCCTTTAGTTCTACTATGCCTTGATTGTGCTTGGCTTGAATTTTACACATCGTATAACCAAAATCTTCAAGCACACTTAATTCCATTTTGTTTAACAAATCACATTTATTATACACTAATATACAAGCATCTTTGCCAACTTTTTGCTTAGTCAATTCTTGCTCAACCACTTTTAGTTGCTTATACTTGTTTTTGTCGCTAGCATCTAATATAATAAGGCACAAATCGGCATCTCGCACTTCTTCCAGCGTTGCCGAAAATGCATTCATAAGTTCGTGTGGCAAATTTGATACAAAGCCAACTGTATCGCACAGTACATAACTTGTACCTTCGTCCCACACACGCTTAGTTAGTACATCAAGGGTTGCAAACAGCCTATTATCAGCATATGTGTCCGCCTTGGTGATTGTGTTCATCAGCGTAGATTTGCCCGCATTGCTATAACCCACAAGCGATACCATATATTCATTGCTTCGGCGTTGTTTTCTTGTCAACTGGCGCTTTTCGTTAACTTGTTTTAATTCCTTTTCCTTTTTGGTAATATTTTCTTGTATTTTACGCTTGTCCAGTTCCAGTTTGGTTTCCCCTGGTCCACGCATACCAACTCCGCCACCAAACCTACCAGCCGTGCCCGATATACCACTAAGTCGTGGCAAAGTATATTTAAGTTGGGCAAGTTCTACTTGAAGTTTACCTTCGCTAGACTTTGCACGCCCAGCAAATATATCTAGTATCAACATTGTGCGGTCAATAACCTTTACACCAAGTTCGGCTTGCAAGTTTCTAAGTTGTGAGCCAGTCAAGGACACATCAAAAATCACAACATTTACATCCAGTTCTTGAATTTTATAGGCAATTTCTTCCACTTTTCCACTTCCAATATACGAATGTGGATTAATTTCACGCAATACCACACACTCACTGCCCACAAAATCTAGCATTGCCGAACGAATTAGTTCTTTCATCTCAGCCAATTCGTGTGCGCTATCATCACTTGAAAAATACACCAAAAAAGCCTTTTCTTTTATATCATTTTGTAAATCGTATGTCATAAACTCTCCTTTAAAATCTAATTACCAAAACAGCAAGTATGTACTATGTTTATGCCATATTAAACACTAATTTTTAATTGTACAAATTAATAGGATACATCCCTGCTTGTTTCATATTTTTTATTGCGAATTTGAAGTTTTCCAAATCTTCTTTATATGTTATACCATACCATTTTGCAGATGTGGTTTCGACAATTAATTTAATTTCATTATCTTTTATCATTCTGTCAACAACATCTGGCAACAAAAATTCTTCTTTTTGCAATGCTTCCTTTGACTGACTAAAGAATATATCAAAATCTTTTTCAATTCTGCGCATAAGTTTTTTATTAAACCCAAACATAGTCATCGACACAAGCGTATCCTTATCAATTTCACGCCACTCGCCTTTATTTAGTGGGGTTGCCATCACTTTACCATCTTTAAGTTCCACTTGGCTTTCAACAAGGTCGATTGCCACATTGCCATTTAATGCAAAAATTCCACGCTTAACACTTCCCTTATCGCTTAAAGTGTTTTTAACCTGAAAACCTGCACTAATAAATTCGCTGTCAGTGTGGCTATTTTTCAAAAAATCGGCAATAAGTTTAAACGATTGATATCCATAAAAATCGTCCGCATTAATAACCGCAAACTTATCCTCCACAATGTCTTTACAGCAATATAGTGCGTGCGCTGTACCCCAAGGCTTTACCCTATCACTTGGTATTTCAGCCCCTTTGGGCACAATATCTAAACTTTGAAAAGCATATTCGATAGGAACAATTTTGCTTAAGCGTTTGCCTATAGTTGAGTTAAAATACTCATAATTTTCCTCTTTAATAATTAATATCACTCTATCAAAGCCCGCTTTTACAGCGTCATAAATTGAATAATCTAATATAAAATTATTGTCATCATCAAT
>JAFULP010000079.1 GCA_017473285.1 Clostridia bacterium | reverse complement strand
TAAACCATTAATTGTATACTTGCCCGCCATTGCCTCAAACCTTGTATCGCCTATTACACCAATACTAGATGAAAAACTAGATGCCGACTACTCGCCTAAGAATGCGGGAGATGACTATATGGGCTGGATAAGCGTGCGTGATGCCCTTTCGCACTCATCTAATGTGTGTGCGGTTAAGTTATTAAATCAAGTGGGGCTAGATACCTCAAACGAATATGGGTACAAATTAAATTTGTTTAACACCTATCAAAACAATCCGTCCCTTGCACTTGGAGGTATTGGTGGCGGAGTAAGCATAATTAGTCTTGCAAGGGCTTATAGCGTGTTGCAAAACAACGGCGTGGACAAAAGTTTGACATTTATATTAAAAATTGAAGATAAAAATGGCAATATTTTGTACACCAATCAAGGATATAATAACGCTATATTTAAGCCCGAAGATTGTATGCTAATTAATGATATGCTTAAAACTTGCGCCACTGACGGAACTGCCAAGCGCTTAAATGATTTGCCATTTGAAGTGGCTAGCAAAACTGGCACAGCCCAAATTGACAACAAAAACACAGATTTATGGAACATTGCCTACACCACCGAGCATTTAACTATTACTTGGTGTGGAGATGCAACATCTAAAGGCTTGGACGATAGTTTTAGTAGTAGTTTTTACCCCACAATGATTAATAAAAATATTCTTAAAAGCATCTACCCCAGCCACACGCCAAAGCCTTTTGAGATAAATGAAAACATTGTAAAAGTTGCCATTGATAGCGTTGAATACAGCAATCTTCACACCGTATCCCTTGCACCAGATGATGCGGTTGAGCGATACAAAATATACGACCTATTTAAAATTGATAATTTGCCAACTAATATATCATCAACCTATGCTACTCCTGAAATAAATTTAACAGTGGAACTAACCACCAAGGGCGCAAAAATAAATCTAAACACTAGCCCTATATATACCTATCAAGTGTATGCCCGCTCAAATAACAATGATAGACTTATAGGCAAATACAGCAATGAAATGTATGATGATAAAGTGTTTAATTATAATCAAGTGGACTATTATGTGATGGCTACCAACAAGTACACCAACACTCAACACTTGAGCGAAAAAATATCCTTATACCCCGAGGCATATTTGGTTGAAATGCTAAACAACAATTTTGTTCAACAAAATCGTCGAACAAAAACCAAATGGTATGTTTAATGTAACATTTTAAATTGAAATTTTGTATATAATAATTGACTTTGATTGTGTTTTGTGCTAGGATAAAAATCCGCACTTTACACTTAGGAGATTAAAATGAGAATTATTAAAAAGTTGATTATACGAAATAGATTAAAAAAAGAATTAAATTCACTTAATTGGCAGTTAAAAGAAACTGGATATCACGAAATGTGTGACAAGTTAAGAACTCTTGTATACAACCCTGACCAATATGCAATCGTTCTTCAGCAAATACATCAAACTTATGGCGACTATCTTGCAAGAAAGCACCAGTTGGAAGCTATGATTAATAAATTGTCTGGTAAAAACTTGTTTTACCGCACCCTTATTGATGAATTTACAAAATAACTGCATTCAGTTGCAGTTTTTTTGTATACTAAAACTATACATAGTATATAATTAAATTTAGGCTTGTATAATAATTTTGTTATCTTTTATATACAATTTATGACTTAAAAATCTTCCAAAGTTTGTCAATGTACGACTTGGTGGCAAGGGTTGATATCATTAACACATCCCCTTTGCTTGATGTGTTTGGGTTGGTTAATTTTAAGTTCTTAACAAACTCAGCGCACGGATATATAAAATTTTTATTAGGTAAAACTTTAGCAAATATATTCCCTACCAATTCATAATGAGTACATCCTAGCACGATGTTATCTTCGCTAATGTCGGCTTTGACTAGCAACCTTTTAATTTTTTTGCTTAAATTAGCCTTGTTAAAAATATTACCTTCAATATCATTGGCTAACTTTGGGCAAGGATATGTATTTAAACCTTTAAAGCATTTAGCGGATAATTTAGTGCAAATAATTTTAGTGTTGTCGCCAAATAAATTGGCGATATTTAGTCCAAGCACCTTTACGGGCGAATGCTTGTTTAAAAATGCTAGCGCCGACGCACTTGCCGTATTACAAGCAAGTATTACCAACTTTACGCTATAGTCATTGTATAAGAAGTTTATAAGTTCAAGTAGTCTATTTTGTAACACCTTAGCGCTTTTGTTGCCGTATGGCATATATTGATTGTCGGCAAGATAAATATAGTTTTCATTAGGGTATTTTTTAGTTAAACTCTTTAGTAGCGATAGCCCACCTATCCCGCTATCAATCAAGGCTATGGGCGATTTTGATGATATATTCATAATAAAATTTATGAATTATTGAAAAATTTTGTTAAAATGCCTTGCATAATGTAAATTTATTTGCTATAATTGATGCGATGGAGGTTAAAATGGCTAATATTAAATCAGCAAAAAAGCGTATTAATACTATCGAAAGACAAACACTTGAAAATAAGCGTGTTAAATCTGAAATCAATACATATATCAAAAAGTTTAAGGCAAGTGTTGATGCTGGCGATAAGGAATTGGCTACAAAGTTGCTAAGCGAAGTTACATCTTTGGTTGACTCAGCAGCATCTAAGAACATTATTCATAAGTCTAATGCAGATAGAAAGAAAAGCAGATTAAGTATGTATTTAACTAAAAAATTAGGTTAGTTTAAAATAGTGCTAAGGTTAAGCACTATTTTTTGTTACTAAAAAAACACTTACAAGTAGTAAGTGTTTTTTGCTATAATGTTTGCAGATTATTGAATTGTTCCAAGTTTTCAAAATCAAAATCTTGATACGCTTGATAAATTAAATATTTAGGCACAACATAAATTCGTCTTAGTACGCATTTTACTTTATCCGTCACTATTGACGCTAATCTCATTGTATCTGGAATATTAATGTATTCATCTAAACGTAACATTTCTCTTAAATCAACAGTATCGGTTTTATTTGTAATTTCAACAATATAATTAATTATCTCATCAATCTTTGAATTTAACTTATCACCTATTAATTGCTCTATCTCTTGTTGAGAATAAAATGTTTCTTGAAAATTAATTGAAAACTTTTGTGGTATTTTCACAGGCATTAATTTCCAATAATCATAGCTACACAATATGCTATCTATATATAAGCCATGTCCTTGTTCATTGTTTCTATAATTATCTCGTATTAAAGCGTTTCTATAACGTTGCATATAAGCAATTTCTACTAATAACACTAATTTACCCAAGCGACTGATTGTTAGTCCTAATGAATTTTTTGTTTTAGTTTTGTTGTATTCTATAATAATTTTATTTGCAATAAACCTACAATCCATATTTTCATTTTGTAGTTGCATAATTTCTCCTTAAAAGTAAGCAAATTATATCACATCATGCATTATATGTCAATAGATAGTTTTTTTATAGATACTATTTTACCGCATCAATACCTAATAATAATTCATACATTGCATTTTGTGGCGTAATGTCTCCCGACTTGATGCTATAATCAAGTTTGATATATTTGTTATACAAGTCTATATAATATTTAGGCTTGTTTTTGGTTACACATTGTTTGGCTTTAGATATTGCATAAGGTTTAACCTTTAATATGTTTGCCAGTTCGTCATCACTGGACTTGGAAATACTACAATAAAACATACGCCTAAAATAACCACCTAAAAACATAAATATTTCGCCCATATTTTGCGACAATGTAAGAGTGTTTAATATCTCAAATTGTGCCTTTTTGTCCCTTAAATCAATGGCATTAGACAAGTGGTACACAAAATAATTTTTATTTTTAGTAAATGTCAAATCTACATCACTTGCGCTAATCGTTTTATCGCCACAATAAGCTGTAAGTTTTGGCAATTCGCTATTTAGATACGCCATATCTCCGCCAGATAAGTCGATGATATAGTCAAATGCGCCCTTTTCAATTTTTGCATTTGCTTTTGCCAAATAGTTATTAAGCCATTTAATCAAGTCTGCTCTGTCAAGATGATTGCAGTCCACAATTTCTGCCCCGTCAACCTTTGTGGCAGGTTGCACGCAAACAACCACTACCCTATCTAGCCCGCTTAGTTGTGCATTAATCGACTTTACTTGTTCTGCATTAGGATAATAAAACACCACCACTCTAAAACTATCGCCAAACGCCATAGTGTTTAAAATATTGGCATAATCTTGTGTTTTGGTGTTGTCCATATCTACTTTAACAAAATTAAATTCGTCAAAACAACTAACCAAGCCTTCCTTGATAATCCTAACCGCTTGACTTACTAAAAACTCGTCATCGCCAGTGATTGAATAAGCCAATTTTGGTGTGCTTAAACTTTGTTTTAATTGTAAAAATTTCATACTTTTCTCCTTATATCAACGCCATTTGCAAGGCTAGCACTCCAACACAAGCACTTACCATGGTAAATTTATTAAACCTTTTATACAAATTGTACTTGCTAGCAAATGCCAACAATACACAAAATAATATTATAGTTAAATAATTAACATTTGGTGTCATTATTGGTTTAGCAATATTACCCATAAAAATTATAGCCCAATTTAACCATTCAAACAAGGGATTTATCAAATTTAATGCGTAACAAACAAAAGGCAATATCAAACTAAGCATTGCCACAATAAACACTATTGTAAATAGTATCGAAAATATTGGTAAAATTATTATATTTGAAATAAGGCTAATTGGTTGCAATTGTTTAAAATAATATGCCATAAATACGGCTGTGCTAATAATAGTTGAAAGACTTATGCAAAAGCCGTCCTTAATGCCACTTGGAATAGGCACTTTTTTAAACCATCGTTGGAATGTTGGCGTTAACATAGCAATACCAAATACGCAACCAAAACTTAATTGTGCACTCAAATCAAACAACGCCATTGGCTCTATCACTAATATTGCTGCTCCAGCAAAGCAAATACTGCTTAACAAGTCATATTCTCTAAACATTATAGGCGCAATCATAAGCACTATTGCCATTATGCTGGCTCGCAAAATTGAGTATGAAAAATTACACAAGTACGCATAGCCAAATAGTAATGCAACAACTATTGCAACCCTATACCAGCCTTTTACTTTTAACTTGTTTAGTATCCAATAAATAATGGCAACCACCAGCCCCACATGCAAGCCAGATACCGCCAATAAATGCGCTACACCCGCACCTTTGTAGGCATCATACAAATCGTGATTTAAATAAGTTTTGTCGCCAAACATAGCCGAATATATCATTTCGCTATTTAAATTGTTTAGCCCAAACCTTAAATTATCCCTAATACGACTAAGCAAACTAGTGCGAACACCATCTTTTTCGTCCAACAACTTTATTTCATAAGTGGTAAATTCAGCGCCTATATTGTTATTAAAAACATATGTGTTAGGCAAACCGCCTTCGGAATAATATGCAACTTCTTTTTGCTTGCTAATGTTAAAGCCTATTCTTGCGCCCGCTTTAAGTGCAATATATCCGCTTTGGCTTGAGTTGTAGTAATACACTTCAACATTATAGCCAATAGGCTCATTGTCAACTTCTACATCTTCTAACAACAAACACAGACAGTTATCGTATGTCTTAATGCTACTAATTGTGCCTATTGCGTATTGATATTGATAGTTTAATTGCTTGTGTTGATTTGTGTTTGTAAATATTGCGTAAGTTGAAAAGCCTAATACAAATGTAATGCCAAATATAGCAAAGTACTTAAACTTTTTGTGCAAAATGCTATAAAACAGCAACACCCCCACCACAAGTATTATCCCTACAACACATATTGCCGTTTGATAAGATATAAAGTGATTGATTAAAATTCCACTGGCAATACCTAAAAAAACTAAGACAAGCGGTCTATAATTAAATAATTTAAATTTCTGTCTTAAGTTTTCCAAATATCTCTCCTATTCTTTTGTAATGTGGCTATTTGTTATTTGATATATTTAATTTGCTATTTATAAACTATAAGTAATTCAAGTTAAAAATATAATATTTACTATAATTGTACCACATAATACAAATTTGTCAATTTATTTTTAAAAAATGGTTGAAATTTAAATTGGTTTGTGCTATCATATAAAAGTAAATTAAATATGCCCGTATAGTCTAGAGGTTAGGACATGGCCCTCTCACGGCTAGGACAGGGGTTCGATTCCCCTTACGGGTACCAAAAAAATTCTCATCCGTTTAGGGTGAGAATTTTTTATTCAATATGCTATTAGCATATTGATATGTAATTCCATCGTTAGATGGATATGTAATTATTGCGTTAGCAATATATGTAATTTGTAAGCATATTGAATTACATATAAGATTGACATCTTAATTACATATATCGCTTTGCTTCAATTACATATCGCAATAAATTGCGAATTCATTAACAAATATTGCTTTATTGGTTAAAATATGCTATAATTTCTTTATGAAGAAAATATATTATTAGAAGATTCTCAAAAGTTAAGTAATGATATTTTAATATTGTGTAATAAGTTAGCATCAATGAAAGGTGTTTCAAATATAATATTTCAACTTAGAAAATCTGTAACAAGCATTCATGCAAATATAAGAGAAGGTAACTATCCGCAAAGTTTAGCAGATATGCTTTCAAAATTTCAAATTGCAAGAAAAGAATGTTATGAAACTGAAGGTTGGCTACAAACCTTGTTTGATAATAACATTTTATTCATAGAAGAGTTTAAAAACTTAAGAAATTTAGCAGGTAAAATAAGAAGATTATTAGCATCATCTTGTAAAACCATTGAAGAAAAAATACAAAAATAGAACATTTTAGACTTTAGAATAATCTAAAGTCCTTTTTCATTCCATACAAAAACCGAGAATTTTTAAATTGCATCTTGAAACATCATATATGTTGTGATATAATTCACTCATAAGGAGTAAAGTATGAAGATTGATATACGAAAAAGATATAGTTTCAAATATTATGATAGTTTGATTGCATATATGATAGATAATAATTATGATTTAGAGCATGGTGATTTGTGGCATATATTTAATAATATGCCTGCAACTAAATCATCTAAATATAATAATCTTGGTAGTGCTATCATTTATCTTCTTGATGAGTTAAAATACGAAAAGAGAAATAGATTGGTTGAATTATTAAATAAGTGTTTTGACTATAAGAGAATTGATGTTAATCGTTATAAGTATAACTGCAAAAATAAGTTGGTTTCCAAATATTTAATAAATCTTGAAACACAACTGCGTAATCATAATCTTGAGAGTGATGAAGAAGATGCTTTTGAAGATTTTAAAAGCTTATTTTAACTTTCAACATTTAAATTTAAAAATTTGAAACCATTTACCTTATCTTAAAACTTAGTGATTTAATAAGTTTGAAAGTGGTAAATTGGGAACAAATTACACTTTGAATAACAGCATAGGCTGAGACGGATAAAAACGGAACCCCCTTATGGATACCAAAGATTACTCAGGAGTTGCCCTGAGTTTTTTAATGATTAATTAAGAGTGAAGAATTGTGGAAAGTCTAAGTGCTTTTTAATTCTTCATTTTTTATTATCATTTCTCTATAAAATGTACGAATCCCCTATTGTTTAAAATAAATGTATAAAATACTTTCCTATTATTTTAATATATTAACTAAATCTTCCACTAATTTAAATATTAATTTCTAATATTGATGGGCTTACTTGGGTTTTATATATTTAATTTAGGTTTGCATCTATTCGCAAAATAACCATAATTAACCTAATTTTATCATATTTTTCGCTATTATACCACTAAGTTTGCCAATTTTATCCTACCACTGCCATAAATTTGCCTTTAATAATCGCTATTTTTATGATTTAACTTGAAAAAATATTACTGCAAGTTTCCCCAATAAGTGGCTTTAGCCACGTCTTCATATTTTCATTAGTCCTTCATTCATCATTATATATCTATTCCCCTATTCTCTTAATTAAGCAATAAAAAATAGGATAGATTTACTACCCTATTTGTATTAACCTTTTATGCTTTTACAAAAGTTTACCAATTCGTCAACATTGACTTTATGTTTCGCTCCAGTTGCATTATCTTCCACTTCCAAGCAACCTTCATTTAAACTGTTGCCAAATACAACTGTATATGGTGTGCCTGTAATCTTTGAATCCTTAATCTTTGCGCCTATTGATAAATCAGTTCTGTCATCATATAGCACATTAATACCGCTATTTAGTAATTGATTGTATGCATTATTTGCCATATCAGTTTTTGCTTCATCATCTAGTTTTGGAATAATGTACAACAAATATGGTGCAATATTTTTAGGCAATGCTACACCTTCAAACTTACCATCCTTTTTGATAATGTTGTTTTCATATACCATTGCAAGAGTTCGGCTTACACCAATTCCATAACAACCCATTACATAATGATAATTTTTGCCATCGTTATTGATATAAGTACCATTCATAGACTTAGAATACTTATCACCCAATTGGAAAATATGACCTAATTCAACTGCTTTTTTAGTAATTAACGCTTCAGTGTTTTTCACACCGTAAGTTTCATATAAATATTGCTTTGCATCTTCTCTTTCTAGTAATTCCGAATTGAACGCTCTGCCTGTTTCTGTGTCAAACAATATTGTATCTTCGCCAATGCTTGAAATGCACATAAATTCTTCCGACTTGCTTCCGCCAATACTTCCGCTATCCGCCCCAACTGGTTGAACATCTAGTGATAATTGCTTAAATATTTCAAGATATGCTTGTTTCATTCTTTCATATTCAACATCTAAATCCGCTTTGTCCTTACCAAAACTATAAGCATCCATCATATCAAAGGCTTTACCCCTTAACAAATAACCACGGGTTCGTATTTCATTTCTAAACTTAGGACCAATTTGAAAATATGTGGCTGGCAAATGGCGATAAGTGGTTAATCTTGATTTAGCATAAGCCACCACCGCTTCTTCGGCTGTTGGCGCAAGGCAATAATTTCCATTTTTAGTCAAAGACCTAAACATAACTCCGTCTTCAACATATCTTTCCAATCTGCCAGACTCTTGCCATATTTTTTCTGGTTGCAATACAGGCAGCGACAACTCCGAACACCCATACTTTGTAAGTGTTGTTGAAATGATATTATCTATATTCTTTTTTACCAAAAAAGGTATATGACCAAAAGCATACACGCCACTGGTAAACTGCTCAAGTTGACCTGTTTGCAACAACATATCTTGCACTGGGCATTGTTCGTCTAAATTTGTTAATTTTTTAGATATTAATCCAATTTTTGATACTTTCATTTTTTATTTTCTATAAACACATTATGCGTCTATATCTTCCTCCATGTTTGTACTTTCTTTTATTTCAGTAATCTTGCCTTTGGTTTTTTCCAAATCTTCCAAGCAAGTTTTGGCAAGTTTAACGCCTTCTTCATACAACTTTAAACATTCTTCCAAACTTTGTTCACCACTGTCTAAAGTTTGGGCGATTTCTTCCAACCTTTTCATATTATCTTCTAATTTCATACTCTCTCCTTATTATCCATTACTTTAGCAGTAATTTCATTGGTTTTAGTAGATATTTGTATTATATCACCATTTTTAATTTTTGTATAGTCCTTTAGCCTAATATTATCTTTACTAATTATTGCATATCCTGACTTCAATAAATTAATCGGGTTTAGTTTATCTAGTGTATTTAACGCTATATTTACCCTATATATTGTATTTTCAACCTTGTCATTAATTGCATTTTCACAAGATTGCAATAAGGTATTAATTTTAAGTTCTAGTTTAAACACCAAGTCCTTAACACTATCTTGTAATGCGGATATACAACTATTGGTTAATAACGCATACTCGTTATACGCCCTATCAATTTGCTTATTATACTCGTATATATAGCCATTTAAAATATTGCAAGTATCATAATAGTCAAACGCTAGTAGTTCAGCTGCTGCTGATGGTGTAGGCGCACGCAAGTCGGCTACAAAGTCGATAATAGTAAAGTCGGTTTCATGCCCAACCGCTGACACTATGGGCTTTTTACAATTATAGCAAGCACGGGCAACCGCTTCTTCGTTAAATGGTTGCAAGTCTTCAATACTGCCACCACCACGAGCCACTACCACAACATCAATGCCATCGTAGTTTGAAAAGAAGTTGATTGCCTCCACTATTTGCTCGCAAGCCACAACGCCTTGTACTTGCACATCTTTTAGCACCAAATCTACCATTGGGTTACGCCTACTGGTTACATTGATTATATCTTGCAACACTGCGCCTGTTTTGGATGTGATTACGCCAATTCGCTTGATATATCTTGGTATAGATTGCTTATGCGCACTATCAAACAAGCCTTCACCTTCCAGTTTGGATTTAAGCATTAGGTATTGCTGATACAACTCACCTTGCCCCATCAACTCAATTTTGCTAGCGCTAAGCGACAATTTGCCACCCTTAACATAATAGTTGATGCTACCAGTTACTTGCACCTTGTCGCCGATATTAAAGTTGCTTCGGCAATTAAACATTACGCAACTAAGAATGCTTTCGTCGTCCTTGATATTAAAATACGCAATACCCCTTGTAACAGAAAAAGAAGATATTTCGCCCATAATCACAATATGTTCAAGTATAACTTCATTTTCCAAAATATCTTTAATACGCTTATTAAGTTGTGTGACGGTAAGTGCCAACATTATTTTACCAAACCTGCCAAAAAGCCGTTAATAAAACTTGGGCTACGGTCGGTTGAATATTTTTTAGCCAAATTTACCACTTCGTTAATAACCACCTTGTATTCACTGCCCTTGATATAAAATATTTCGGCAATCGCTTCGTATAACAAAGCAAGGTCAATCTTGTACAAACGCTCAATGGTAGTGCCTTTTAAGTTGCTTTCCACCTTTGACTTGATTTCATCAAAATTGGTAGTAAAAGCCAACACTATAGATGCACAAAAATCGTCTATCTGTTCGATAGGCGAAATTTGTTCGTCACTGGTATATAGTTTTGAATAAATAATTTTAAAAGCATTTTCTCTTGATTGTATTCTACTCATATCTTCTCCTAGTGTGTTGTAACAATCGTATTAGGCTTGACGATGTTTTTCAGCATCCAAAATATGAACATTAATCGCCTTAATAGGCAATTCAATCATAGTTGAAATACTATTTTTAATATTTTGTTGCACACGATACACCACATCGTTGGCGCTGTAACCAATTTCAACAACTATGTAAACATCAATAATAAGTCCTAGTTGAGTAAACTTGATATTTACCCCATCGCCAATGTTTTTAGAAAACACCTTTTGAATTTTTTGAAATGGTGGTTGAGCAATATCAACAACGCCTGCAATTTCCTTAGTAGCAAGTGTTACAATTGATAACATCATATTTTTATTAATATGAGTATTGTTAAAAGTATCTTTAATTTTTTGTGCCATAATTTACACTCCTACCTTTATTGTAGCACAAATATATTAACTTTGCAATTATTCTGACGGAATTATTATAATTTTATCAATATCAACGCCCAATTGCTCTCTTACCACATCAGTAATTATTGCCACTTCGCTTGAATTTAATTCAGGTGATTTGATAAATACATTAACATTTGCACTACTTTGAGTAACTATTGCATCATCAAAGCCTTTGCCTACAATAATGCCTTCTACCACCAATTCTTTTTCCATTTGATTAATTAGGGCAAGTTTGTTTTGTTCGGCTTCTTGCTTTGCATCATCAGTTGATGTTGTGCTTGCAATTATTGCTTCATAAAATTGAAGTTCTTGCTTGCGAGTGCTTTCACGCTCGGTTTTGTATGTTGTGTAAAAACTTTCACTGCTAGCCGATGCTTGTGTTGTGGTGGTTGTTTCATTTGGGCTTGATAATGAGTTATTAAGTGCTACATTAATATACCCTGTAAGGATTAATAAACCTATCATAATTGATAAAACGATAATTTTCTTTTTCTTTGTCATAATCTACTCCTTTATTGGCATATCGCCTAAATTTATCTAAATCTTTAGTGTTCCGCCACCTTAATAGCCTTGCTTTTAGTAAGTGCCATATCTACCATAATGGTTTGTCTTATATAGTAAACTTATTTTAATTACCTACACGCCTAATTGCTTGACAGTATTTCTATACGCCCGCTTGATATATCTATCACCGCTTGTACGGCTTTTAGTATATTCATCTTAACAGCGGTGTTCTCCACCCCCTTTGCAACTATCACCACTCCTTTCACTTCTGGGAAGTTGGTTGTTTCGATTATATTCTCCTTTACAGTAGAACTTGTCATATCTAGTGTTATCATCACATTTACATTACTTGCTCCTTGTATTTGTGACAATATATCTTCTAGTTTAGTTTCCATATTGCTTACATATGTAGTAATGGTAGTTTCTTCTACTGAGTTGTTTAACTTAGCGGTATTACTTGACTTATTAGTACTACCTGTAGATGAAAAGAATATCAATATAAGTATGATTGCAAATATAAGGGTTATGTATATTTCTATATGTTTTATATTCTTGAGTTTTTCTACCCATTTAAACTTGCTCTTTTGAGATTTCTCACTCACTAAATTCTATCACCTCCTGCGTTACGGCAATATGGCTCATAACAACTTGTCTAATATATACATATCTATTTATATTCGCTACATTTTCATTAATGACTAAATTATTGATATCCGCCAAAACTTTTGTTATTGTGACATTATCCGCCACCAATTCAAACTGTATATCTATATCTACATTGTTATATCCGTTAGTGGTTAGTTCTTGCTCAATGTCTTGCTCTAGGGCTGAAAATTTGGTTTGATTTATATCGTATAGCAACTTATCATTTAGTTGTATCTCAGTGCTTGTAAAATAGTCGCTTATCTTATAATCGTTCTTTATCCAAGTAAGTACGGGTGAAATCATCACAAACATAACCACTATTGCAAATATACCAGATATATATTTAGATGTACTGCCACTAGGAAGTATTACATCTACTAGCACGCCCAGTATAATTACTCCCAGCAGTGATAACAAATATCCGCTCATTTGATTGTTTATCCTTTTAATGATTAATTGTCTTATATCCGCCAAACCCTATACCACATTAGCGCTTGCCATACACATACCAATAGATAGGAAGTACATAAAGCCTACTACTATAATGCAAGTGGACAGCATTGTTATATTCTTTGATGTGTTATGTAGAAAGTTTGTAATACGGCTATTGTTTAGTGGCTGAAGTATTGCGCTAACTGCCTTTAGCATCAAACTAAACACTATAATCTCAAGTATTGGCGAAAGTATGGTTGAAATAATTATTAGTATGCCTACTAGTCCTACCGAATTTTTAATTAAAACGCCACTAGCAAGGATTAAATCCATACCTTGAGATAAATATCCACCCATAACCGGAACATAACTGCTAATGGTAAATTTCGCCGTCCTAAGCGATACTGAGTCAAACGCTCCCGCTGATATGCCTTGAATTGATATTACGGCAAAGAATATTGTAAATGTAATGCCTATTAGCCATTTAAATAGGCTACTTAAAAACGAATTAAACTTGTCCAACTTAACATTGTTGGATAAATGCCCAATAATATTAAGCACAAAACTAAATATAAATATTGGTATAACCGCTTTGAATATTACTGTACTTATAATGTTGCTCATTACCGCTAGCACTGGTTGAAACACGCCAACGCTTGACACTGAGCCAATACCTGTCATAAGGGTTAGTATTATTGGAAAAAGCACATTGATTATATCTTCCATGCTTCCCAGCGTATTGGTTGTGCTACTAATTAATCGTTTAATACTGGTTGCCATCACCACAACTATCAAGCAAAAGCACACAAAATGCACTATGTCTGCCGTTGACTTTTCGGCAAATTTACTTTTGATTTGCCCCAGCAAACTTGCAATTATACCGATACCAATAATTAAGGCAAACATTGGCACATATTGTATAATTAACTGCATCAGCACTTGCAGTACAATTTCCATAATAGTTGCGTAGTTTACTGCTTGCTCGCCATTTATTACACTTTGAATCTTTTCCTTTACATTATTAATAGAAAACATCTTCACTTGATTGCTATCAAACTCAGCAATCACTTCTTCAATTGGTGCAAAATCTATGTCGTTTAATATATCATCTACATTTTCCCCTAAGTCTTCACTCATCTCAATCAAACCAGTGCTGGCACAATATGTATATGTGGGTTGAATTATAATGGCAAAAAACGAAATTATTATAAGCAATAATATGCAAGTCCGCTTAATGTAATCGGGAGTTGTGCGTTTATATTTAAACATATTCTTTGTATGTATCATAAAAACTCCAACACCACATCAATCACACTGTTTATTATTGGTAATGCAATTATTAATATGGTAATCTTTCCACAAAATAGTATTTTATCCGCTATACTATTACACCCGCCATCTACGCAAAAGTTTGCGCCAAATTCGCACAAATATCCTATGCCTATTATTTTTAATACTGGCACAAACAGTGATGTGCTTACACCAGTTTTGTCAAATATGCCCATAAAGTTGCCAAACACGCTTTGTAGCATTTGTATTGCAAGCATAATAATAACAATACTGCCCGCAAGTGTAATCAATACTGCAATCTCTGGCTTTACTTGTTTAACTATTATGGTTGCAATTACTGTTATAAGCCCAACCGCCACCACTTTTACAATTTCCATATTTCACCTAAAACGAAAATAAATTTTTAATTGTATCTAGTAGGTTTTGAACTAAATCCAACACCATAAGTAAGCATATTATAAGCCCTGCAAGTGTGGTTACGGATGCAATCTCTTCCTTGCCCAAGTGCTTAAGTATTTGGTTTACAATGGCGGTTATAAGCCCTATCCCTGCAATCTTAAATATAATCTCTACTGACATACTGTTTCTCCCAATTGAATTGTGCAACAATTACTATAAATAATTTAATAGTCCGTTTACTTTTAAAATTTATCTATTGTACTTTATATAAACAATATTGCAAGCCCTACTGCAAACAAAAATGACAGTTTAGTAATCAACGGGCAATACTTTTCCTTTTCACGCCTTGTTGTTTCAATCTTGTCACGCAAATATATGTCATAGGCATCCAGTTGTTTGATTTCGCCCGCTGTGTCATTTTTGCCAAGGGATAACAACATCTTGGTTATTTGTTCTTCTTCCATATCGTCCAACACGCTTACAAAAGCAAGGTCTAGCGGTGTACCTTTTTCCAAATAATTTAGATATGCGGTGTATATATCTTTATTTGTTTTCCTTAGTGTTGCTTGGTTTAAAATCTCCTTAATCTTTTGCTTTTGAAATGTAAGATTAAGGCGCATCTGCCTAAAAAAATCTCCTAATGCTTCAAACATCAAATATCTATCTTTATATTGCTTGCTTATACCTTGCGCCACTAGCATTATTACGCCAATCAAGGCAAGCATTAATATATACTTCATCTTTGTCCTTTTAATACTAATCTACATTATAGCAACTGTTTTGATTTCAAATTTATAAATTTAAATGCGGTTGTGTAAGCGTTGATTAGTTATGTTATTTATCTACAGAACACGCACTTAAGGTTGGCGTCATAAATATTTGTAAGTGTTCCAGGCCCTTCCGCATCGCTTAATACTACATATCTATCAAATATCTTGTTGGATATAATCTTATCAAACCCACGCTTGGATTTAAGTTGGGTTACATTATCGCTATGTATGGTTGCCAGCACTTTTACGCCACT
>JAFULP010000078.1 GCA_017473285.1 Clostridia bacterium | reverse complement strand
GCAATTGGTGCAAGTTCGGTTGTCTTTTTATCTTCACGCTTTGCGTCCTTAGATTTGTCGGCAGTGTGCTTAGATTGTACTTTCTTGTCATCGTGCTTACCCAAAGTGCCTTCTTGCAATCGTTTTTCCGCAATTTCTTGGAATTTTTTAGCAAACTCAGGGTCTTTTTTCAACTTTTCAATAGCTCTTAAGTCTGCCGTTTTGCACTCAGCATAATAGTAGCACTTTGCAAGTTCGCTATCAGGGTCTAATATTGCACCCTTTGACTCAATATTTTTCTTCTCTATAAATTTTCTGTATTGTTCACTATCTTGCTCACAATACACTTCGGCTTCAATATTTTCAACAATATGATGCTTAACTTTTAATGTTGCCAATTCTCGCTCAACACTTTCCTTCTTTTCGCCCGATTTTAAGTGCCTTACAAACGATGCTTTTAAGCCACTTTCAGGCAGTTTCACACTTTGTCCAGCCTTTGCTTGAATTTGGGCAACATACGCCTTGTATTCCTTGTTATGATTTGCCACCAATTCATCATTTGCCAATTGTTCCACTTGACGCTTATATTCCACCTCACGCATTTTTTCAATATGGTCAATGCGCTTATCAATAACCGCCTTTTTAACCTTAGTGTCATTAACTTTATCTAGCACGCCTTTTGCGTCACTTGTAATCAACTCAGCGTTTGGCACAACTTTAACTTGTGCTTCAACATCCAAACAATCTTCTCTAAATTGTTTTTGTTGCGCTTTTAAAGCCACACCAACCTTAAACGCCTCTTCATAACTCTTATCCGCCACCAAAGTAGCAGTAGTTTCGGTTAAATTGCTTACGCCTTGACTTAAGTTGGTTTGCATTTCTTCCGCAACACCAAGTGCTTTAACACTTCTCTTCTTGTCATGCTCCAATCTACGACCAAATGTACTATTTGCTCTTACAGCACTAGCATCCGCTAAACTCATGGTAGGCGCATTTACTTCTTCATCCGCTTTACTTACTGATTTAGCATGTCCAAAACTAAATCTCTTAACTCTGCCTGTTACATCTGTGTTAAACATCGTTTTTGCTTCTTCCAAATAAGCCATAGCCTCAGCAGTGCACTCTTCCACTAGTGGATTACCTTGCTTGTTTAGTCTCTCATCAAATTCAACTCTGTCAACTTTCACGCTATTTAACTCTTTTTCAAGTTCTTTTTTCTTGTTCTCCAATAATTTCTTGCGTCCCTTTTTGTCCGCCAACAAATACTCTTCGCTATGTTGATATGCGTTAAGTTTTTCGTTAACTCCGCCCCACTCTAACGCACCAGCATAATATTCTCGATTTAGTTGCTTTATATAGTCTTCTTTTGAAATTTCATTTTGACCATTTGCTTTTCTTTGTTTATTTTCTTTGGCTAGGAACACTTTAATGTTTTTAAGTTTAATTTCGTGTGCAAATTTTTGCACTTCACATCCGCCAAGTTCTTGCATCAATTCAACATTAGCAATTATCTTATCTTCATTGCTTAATGCCAGTTTGTCAATCTCTCTCAATCTCTTTCCATAATCTGGATGGTCTTTCTTGCCAAATTCAACCTCTTCACGCTTTTGCATGCATAGCAAATATGCTAAATAATTTTCAGGTGTTAACGCAGTTTTCTTGCTTAAATCAAACTCGCATTGAAGTGAACCCCTGCCCAACATTTGAAGTTTTGCCACTTCTTGATAATATTCATATATGTACCTTTCCTTCAACTTTTCAAGTTTTTCGTTAAATTCAGCGATTGAATACTCTGATTTAAATTCTTTAATTCTTTCAGCATATTTTTTCGTTAATTCATTAATATTCTCTTGGCATTTTTCCTTGGTGTCATCTTGTATTTTTTGCATAACATGTTTCAAGTTTTGCGTTTTAACACGATTAACCTTTGGCGCTTTCGTAAGTTTAGTAACAATAGCCGTTACAGCCGCCGACACCAACATACCCACACCAAACACTAAAGTAATTGGATTACTACAAAGTGCAAAGCCTATTAATGTCATTTGGTCGCATGTATCATCAACCTTTTTAGTATCAAGTTTAAGTTTACCGTTTTCACAATTAAATTTATTGTTATTTAATATATCTTTAATAATATCGTTTTCACTTTCAAATGTGGCAGTTCCTTCATAAGTCTTGTTAAAATCACTTAATTGATGAACCTTACCCTTAGGGTCAATCACAACAGTTTTGTAAGGCGCTTTTCTAAACCTTTCTTGATGTTTTACGGCTTGCTCAACACTTGTTAACTTTTCGCCCTTAGCCTTACCGCCACTCATTGCCCCAGTTTGCACAACATCTGCCACTAATTCATACTTACCATTTTTCTTTGTCAATAATTGCGAATGCATCAATGGTGTAATTTTTTGCTCGTTTAATTTAATTTTTGCCACTACACTTAATTGTTCAAAGCGTTTATCTTTTGATAGGTCAATTTCTTCTTCCTTATCATCATACTTTACAATGCATTTATCAATCTTGCCTTCTTCAGTTAATTCAGCATTTTTAAATTCATATTTGCCAAGTTTGAATGAAATTTTATCTTCTTCTGTTTTTACATTTTCAATTTTATCAGTCAACTTGCAAGTGATTGCCAAATTCTTATATTTTGACAACTTCAAGTCGCTAATTTGCATAGTTTGAGGATTGTCTTGCTCGTCTTGAAGATGCAATTTGCAACGCTTTACTTCGCCAGCATGCCATTCAATATCCGAAACTAAAACCCCATCTATTACGTATGACGCAATTTCCTTATAGCCGTCCACTTCTCGCCACTTAATATCTGTGATATTATTGTCATTAAGCATATATGAACTAACTTGTCCGTCCTTAAATTCCACATTTTGCGCAACATTATTTTTCTTTTGGAAAAATTCAAATTTAATACCCGCTTGACCCAAATCCACAACATTAAGTTTTTGAATTCTGTGTTCTTTTACCCCTTCCTTTAGGTTTAACACCACACTATGCTCAGCATACACTTCTTGATGCCCATCCGCATATGTAAATCTTGCCCATGTGCGAGATTTGTTTACGTCAATTCTAAGTAGCCCGTTAGGTCCGGGATAATCTTTTGCCCACACAAACGCTAAGTTTACACCTTCTTCAATTCTTGGGCGCTGTTTTAATAAATTATGTGGTATCACAATTTGTTCGGCAGGGACAATAGTTGTGCCTTCCACAAAAGGATTTTCTATTGATATTTCTTTTACACCAACAGGCTCATCAAATCCATCTACCACATACTTGCCATCTTTTTCTTGCAGTTTACTGATATCTACAATTGTGTCATCATTTATTAAAATATTTTCAACCCACACTCTTCGATTATAATATTTGCCTTCAATTTTGTCTTTACCACGGAGCAAAAAGTACTTTTCACCCTCTTTTACCACATTGTCATTAGGCAAATCAATCTTACTTCCATTAAGAAGTTCAATATATTCAATGTAAGTATATCTTCTGCCATTATGAATGGTTTCAGTAAGTTTATGGTCACTAGGCATTGACACCTTTTTATATGCTGGCACTTGAATTTCATCCCTTCGCACATAAACCCCATCGTCACATCTATAGTGTGTCCCATTGGTTTCGCCAGTAGCCTCATTTTTTTCGCTCTCTTTCATAAATGCTATTTGAGCATAAAATTCTGTTTCAATAGGCACTGGTTGACCATTGATTATGCACACATATTGTTCCCCTGCTTTCATATCCGCATAATACACATTTTCACCACTATCGTCCGGTTCACCACTAACCCTTTTAATTACAAGGTCCTGTGTAATTTCATAAAAAACATCTGCACCTTTAGCCTTAAGATGCGTAGCCGAAAGAACCCCAGTTGCATCATATGCTCTGGTAGAACTACCCGTTTTGGTTATTTTTCCTTCGAATATCATTAGTTTATCTCCTAGTTATATAATAT
>JAFULP010000077.1 GCA_017473285.1 Clostridia bacterium | reverse complement strand
TTCTGCAGTTATGCAAAAAACTCCTTATATCCTAGTGCTAGGCGATAAGGAAATGAGTGATGGCACAGTAGCAGTTCGTAAGCGTGGTAGCCAAGATACAACTACTATGACTTTTGATGAATTTAAAGCTGAAATCTTAAATAATGTTGCAAGCAAGAGTTTGACAGTTTAAAATAAAAAAACTACTAGGTTAATTCTTAGTAGTTTTTTGATAAAATTTATGAATTATATTTTTGAATTTTATCAATTAAATTAGACAGTTTATCTTTTGGAACGCTTTTAACCGCATCAATAATTGCATCGCATAATTCTTTCTTAGTGCTATAATTTATGTAATCAGTAGCAAAAAACTCTTCAGTAGTAATTCCTAATGCTTTTATAATGTCAAATAGAACAGTAGAAGACAAATTAAAGTCTAAATATTCCAAACGATTTATATAATTATAGTTTTTACCAATTTGCAAACTTAAATCTTTAGCGCTTAGTTTTGCTTTATTTCTAAAATAATTAATTCTCTTTACAATTTCTTCAATACTCATACAATAATTATGAACTTAAAAGGCTAGTTTATTCAAATTAAATAATTGGTAAATTTACTTGTCATAATTTAAATTTACCAAATATGCCGTAAATTGTTGACTTTTGATGTTGTATATATTACAATTAAGGCAAAGGAGAAAATGTATATGAAATATAATATATGTGAAATATATACTTGGGAAAAGATTGAAGATATTGGAAGTGTGGTGAGCGAATTTGATAAGGTTTGCAAAATTATGCTTGATAAAGGCATAAATAAATTTAGAATTTGTACTGACAATGCATCTACTCAACTTTGCAGAGAAATTTTAAATCAGTATAAATTTTAGTATCCACAAATAGATATTAGTGTATATAAAAAAAATTACAATCCTAAAAGTATAAAAGGATATATTGTTATGTTCAACTATGAAGAGAAAGTGATTTTTTATAATAAAGATATGATACCCGTAATTTTATCTAACAACTTTAATAATTCGACATATATCATGAATTATTTTTCAGGAATAGACTTAATGGCTTGACATTAAGTTTTTATTTTTTGTATACTTATTCACGGAGTTTTATAATGAAAGTAGATACTATTAGGACCAATTGGGCGGAAAGCGAATTGAAGCAAAACACCCATATTATAACTGTGGGTGATAAATGTATCATAGTGGATGCGGGAGCCAAGTTGGAAGATGTGTTAGATGTGGTGGGCGACAAAAAGGTGGAAGCAATACTTATTACTCACGCACATTTTGACCATATATCCAATATTGATGCATACGAAATTGCATTTGGTTGCCCAATATATATGAACGAGAATAGCAAAAAGTTTTTGCACGATACTAACCTTAACGCAAGTAAGTATTTTGTGGGTGATATTATTTTTGATGCAGAAAATATACATTATTTAAAGGGCAAGGAAACATTAAATATTGCTGGGCTTGAAATTAAACCTATTTATACACCGGGCCATAGCGAAGATAGTATGTGCTATTTGTGTAGCGATAGCAGTGTGCTAAATAATGATGAGTTGATTGAGCAAAGAGTGGGTGCTAAGCAAGATATTTCAAACATTGAACAGCGTAGCGTGTTGTTTACAGGCGATACTTGTTTTGCTAGGGCAGTAGGGCGTACAGACCTTGCTACAGGCAACCCTAAGCGACTTATTGTAAGTTTAAATAGTTTGCTTAAACTAGATTTTGTAACCGCCTATACTGGCCATATGCGCCACACAACTAAAACTGAGCAACAAGATAATATTCCAACATGGGTGAAGTATATTAAAAAACATTTGTTGAATATTGATGATGACAAGTAAATATTATTAAAAAGTCCGTAAATTATTTGCAGGCTTTTATTTTTTAAAAAAATTTTGTAAAAAGTGTTGACATTTGGATTTGGGTGTGTTAAAATATGGTTGTTTAAGTAGGAGTGCCACTTCTCACCCGGGAATAAATTTAAGTGACCGTGGTTTTAAAAATTAATTATAATTTTTATTGAGTAGTGGGTTCTTTTACATAAAGAAACCATTTTTTTATGGTACGGAGGTTTATTATAAAAGAGTCACCTAGAAATGAGCAAATTGTTGACGCTCAAGTGCGCCTAATTGGACCTAGTGGGGAACAATTAGGTATTGTAAGTGGTGCTGAAGCAAATGCTAAGGCACAAGAGTATGGTTTGGACCTTGTGATGATTGCACCAGATGCTAAACCAGCAGTATGCAAAATTATGGATTATGGCAAGCACAAGTTTGATCAATTAAAGAAATTGAAAGATCAAAAGAAAGCCCAAAAGGCAGCCAAATTAAAGGAAATGTCATTATCTATGACTATTGGCGACCATGATTTGCAAACTAAAGCAAATCAAGTTAGCAAATTTTTGCAAGACGGAAGCAAAGTTAAAGTTAATATCCGCATGTCAGGACGCCAAATGGCTCGTCCACAACAAGGTGTTGATATTATGATGAAGTTTGCCGACATCTTAAAAGAATATGGCTCAGTTGAGAAAAAACCTGAAGTGTCAGGAAGAAACATCTTTATGTATATAGTACCTATTAAAAAGTAAACTATACGAAGCAAACTCTAACGAGTTTTGAAATGCTATCGCATTTAGTTTGCTAAAGACTCACTATTTGCGAGTTTTGAATTACGTCAGTTTACACTAAATGCCAATAAATTGTCGCTTGTGTAAACTTTCTAAATTATAAAAGGAGAATATTATTCTGCCAAAAATTAAAACAAGAAAAGCAGCAGCAAAGCGTTTCACTGTTAACTCAAATGGAACTATTAAGCACGCACATTGCAACAAAAATCACATCTTAGCAAAGAAGACAAGAAAGAGAAAAAGATATTTGCGTTCTACAGGATATGTAAATCAAGCAGACGCTAAAAATGTAAAAGCAATGTTAGGACAAAAGTAGGAGGTAAATTATGAGAATTAAAAGAAGTGTAAATGCTCTAAAGAAAAGAAGAGCTATTTTAAAGCAAGCAAAAGGTTATCGTGGCGCTAAGAGCAAACTATATCGTGTTGCTCGTCAAGCGGTTATGAAATCAGGACAATATGCTTATGTTGGTCGTAAGTTAAAGAAAAGAGATATGCGCCGTATTTGGATTGTGCGTATCAACGCTGGTTGCCGTGCAAATGGCTTAAGCTATAGCGTGTTCATTAACGGACTTAAGAACAATAATATCAACCTAAACCGTAAGGTATTGGCTGATATGGCTGTTAACGATGTTGCAAGTTTTAACAAACTTTGTGATTTAATTAAGAGCAAGTAAGCATTTTAGACAAATTTCGACAAAAGAATACCACGATTTGACAAAATTAGTGGTATTTTTTTCGCCCTAAATCATATATACTATTTATGTGCTTAATTTAAGGCGTAATATATATCTAAAATCACAATAAATGATTAGAAGATTTTATAAAATTTTATTAAAAGGAGAATTAAAATGGACGATATTTTTTATGTTGGAAATACTGCATATGGAGATGTAAACACTAACGATACACTTATCAAAAAGATGATGGGAAGTGTTGAATACCCAATTTATTCAGGAAAAATAGTTTTACAAAGTAGTTCAGACGAACAAACTAAGGCTAAATTTGCTGATAAATATGTTAAAAGAGTTCCAGATATGGATAAAGACACTATTATCTTAGGATAATATAGCGGGGATAGCCCCCGTTTTTTTATGCTAAAATTAAGTAAAGTAACAAGTTTTGGGCTTATACACTTGACTAATTATTAAGGCAATATTATAATAAAATTATGAGATTAACAAACAACGAAATTAAGATTATTAAGAAATTAAAAGATAAAAAGTACCGCAAAAGCGAAGGCTTGTTTTTGGTGGAAGGTAGCAAGATTTGCGAAGAAGTGCTAAATTCTAATTATGAAATTAAATATACAATTACTTCAAACGAATTTAAGTATAACGATTATCCAAATGTGGCGATAGTTGATTATGATGTGATTAAATCAATTAGCACTACCGACACACCGCAAGACATTATATGCGTGTGTTATGTGCCAAACAACAAACTAAGTAGACCTAATGGCAACAGTTTGATACTTGATGGTTTGCAAGACCCTGGAAATATTGGCACACTTATACGTAGTGCTATGGCGTTTGGGTTTAATGATATATACTTTATCAACTGCCCAGATATTTATAGCGAAAAGGTGGTGCGTGCTAGTATGGGCGGAATATTTAAAGTTAATGCACATATTATCTCAAGGGAAGATTTAATTGCATCTAAGGCAGAAATTTGCGATATTTTGGTGTGTACCACGCTAAATGGTGAAGATTTGAGCCAAAATTATTTGCCAAATAAGCGCATTGGTGTTATAATAGGTAATGAAGGTAACGGTGTGAGTGTCGAACTAATTTCGGCAAGCGATAAGGCAGTTACTTTGCCAATGACTGATAAAATTGAAAGTTTAAATGCTGGCGTGGCTGGTAGTATTATGATGTTTGAAATATTTAAAGGAGAAAAATAATGTCTGGACATAGTAAATGGAACAATATTAAAGGAAGAAAAGAAAAATCGGATGCTCAAAGAGCAAAGATGTTTACAATGCTTGGCCGTCAAATTATGGTGGCAATGGCTAGTGGGGCAGACCCTGAAAGTAACCCAAGTTTGAAAAACGCAATTCAAAAGGCAAAGCAAAACAATATGCCTAATGATAAAATTAAGGCGTTGCTAGAAAAGAGTAATAAGGACACATCTAATTATAGCGAAAGTGTGTATGAAGGCTATGGTGTAGGCGGTGTGGCAGTTGTAGTTAAGTGTTTGACCGATAACAAAAACCGTACAATTTCGGATGTGCGTCACGCTTTTGATAAATATGGTGGCAGTTTGGGTGCTACTGGTAGCGTTACATATATGTTTGAAAACAAGGGTGTGGTAGTGCTTGAAAAAACTGATAGTTTTGATAGCGATAAGGCAATGGAACTTGCGCTTGAACTTGAAGCGTTGGATTGCGAAGAAGACGAAGTGTTTACAGTGTATTGTGATGCAACCGCTAGCGAAGTAAATCGCATTTCAGGTGGGTTTGCAGATGCTGGATATACAGTGCTATCAGCGGAAGTGGAGATGATACCGCAAAATTATATAACACTTGATGAACATCAAAGGGAAACTTTTGAAAAAATGCTTGCCAAACTTGATGAAAGTGACGATGTACAAGAAGTTATACACAATTTGGAAGACTAAAATATGAAAGTATGAAAATATGAAGACGCAACTAAAGTTGCTTATGAAAATATTGAGGTGGGACTATATATATTTATAATTTGACCACAATAAGTGACGGAGTCACGGCTTCATAAGTGGCAACGCCACGAGTTAATAGTTTAATATTTTCATTTTATAGATATTAAGGTGTAAACAGGTAAAAATATTGGCTGGCGTTGATGAAATTTACTAAAGTAAATATATAGGGGTGAACAATGGATAAAACTCAAGAAAAGTTCTTTAAATTACTAAAACTTTTGGACGATTGTAGAAACAAGTTGCGTGCAACTTACAATCTTTTTGTGTCCTGCCTAGAGCAAGGCAAAAATATTAGGGTGGAACTTGGCGGTATGTACGACCAATTATTAGATTATAAGGATGAAATGATGCAAATTGCATCATTAAAAAAGCCTGCCAAAACTAAAATTAATCGTATTGCAAACGATAGCAATAAGTTAAAGAGTAGTTATGAAGAACAAATTGAGTTAGTCAGTCATCTTATGGATGATTGTGAAAGTTGCCGTAAAACTTATAAGCACGAAGTAAGTTTGTGTTGCCAAACATACAATGTGTTAAAGCACGAAGGCATTGCATCATCAATTGTTAAGGGCTATAAGCAACAAGTAAAATTAATCCGTGCCATTTTGGACAAGATTGATGACATTAAGGATAGTTACAAGGCTATTAAAGCCGAAATTAAACAAGAAAAGCAAATGTTTGATGAACAATATGTGGCTATAAACAAGAAGATTATTGAGATTAAATAATATCAAAAGGAGTACGAGGTTACACCTTTTTAAGTAGGTGGATTATGAGAGTGTTAGGGATTGACCCTGGGTATAATATTATAGGCTTTGGGGTAGTGGAAAGCAATGGCAACCAAGTGATTGATTATGGCGTAATCACTACGCCTAAAAATATGTCAATGAGTGAGCGATTAAAAGTGATTTTTGAAGCCACAAATGAATTGATTGACAATTTTAAGCCAGACGAAGTGGCATTTGAAGAATTGTTTTTTAACAACAACCAAAAAACTGCTGTACCAGTGGCTCAAGCAAGGGGTGTGCTACTACTTGCTTGTAAGTTGAAGATGGATAATTTGTACGAATACACTCCACTTCAAATTAAGCAAGCCTTGACTGGCGTGGGTAGAGCAGAAAAAAAGCAAGTGCAATATATGGTAAAATCAATACTTGGGCTTGAAAGTATTCCACGACCAGATGATGCTGCAGATGCACTGGCTGTGGCACTTTGTCATATCCAAACCAATAGCGTACTTACCGATAATCGAGTGTAGCCGTGTTGTGGACACGGTAAATGCTGAGAGTATAAAAATTATTAAAAGGAGAGTAATATGCAAGAAAAAGGTTTAAAGGAAGTAAAAAAGGGCGTAAAACTATTTAAGCAAAAGCAAAAAATTGATGCCAAAATCAAACAACTTGCTAAGCAATATCACGAACAAGTGGGCTTTAAAACTGAAGATGAAAAGTATTATTTGGCTTTGGTGGAAAGTTATATTAAAGAACATCAAAACAGTAAATAATTTGTTTAAATTAACCTTTGACTAAGATGTCTAATCATTTTGGTTAAAGGTTTTTTTAATTTTAATATTGACAATATTGGGTTTGTAGGGTAAAATAATATTAAGGTGAAGTATGAAAAATATTGAAATTGTAAACAAACTTGTGCGCCCATATGATATTGAAAAGATTGAAAATAAGGGCGGAGTGGTAACTTGTGATGCTGTGGAAGTAAGCAAGGAAGATATTAGCAAAAATCGTAAAAATGTAAAGCAATTGCGTAAATGGTTGCAAGCGCTTTTGTATAGCACTGTAAACGACTACGACAAATTATCGTATGACAAGGTTACACATTGTAAGAAAAAGGTGGCAATGCTGGTAGATATTGAAGATATAGTTAAAACTATTGGCACGCTTGACGGCTATACTTGGAAATCAATTTGGGAGCAAGCCAAGATGTCTACATTGCACGGTATGATTAAATCGTCACGCATTGGTGAACCTAACTTGCAAGGTTGTGTGGCAGAATATTTGAGTTGTACTCAGTTTGAAGACTTGTGCTATATTGAAACTGCGCTAATGGAAGAATTGAAGAAGTTTAATGCTGAATATGGCAAGTTTTATGTAAGACTACAAAAGCGTCGCATTATGAAAAACAAAACCAAAGGTGGCTTTATGGACGGCTATTATTTGCGAAGTGTTGAATATAGCCAAGCGGAAGAAAGCGATTTGAATAAATAGATTGCAAGTCTATTAGTTAAAATAAAAATATAACCTTTAATTAATTTACAAAAATTTAGTTTTGTGTTATAGTTAGTTAAAGGTTTTTTGTTGGACTATTGATTAATTATAGTTAAGTTAGGGCAACAAATTGTGTAAGGAGAAATATGTTAGCATTTATCAACGGTGTGTTAAGAGAAAAATATGAAGGTATTGCAATTATTGAATGTGGCGGTATGGGTTATGAAGTGATACTTACCAATTCGGCATTTTGCAATTTGCCAAATGAGGATGAGCAAGTAAAATTGCACACATACTTGCTTATCAGGGAAGACGAGTGGTTAATTTTTGGCTTTGCAAGTATGGAAGAAAAGAATTTGTTTTTGCAACTAATTACCGTTAGTGGCGTGGGTGCTAAGACCGCTATTCAAATATTATCAGGCGTAAAGCAAAGCGATTTGGTCAACTCAATTGTAAGTGGCGATAGCCATCTAATTTCAACCGTTAAGGGCATTGGCAAAAAGACGGCTGAACGCATAGTGCTGGAACTTAAGGACAAACTGAACCCTTACGAATATGTATTGCCATTGTTTGAAAATAGGGAAGAAAGTGACCCAACTGCTATTGAAGATGCGGTACTAGTATTAACCAGCCTTGGCATCAATAAGCATCAAGCAACTCAACTGGCTCGCAAAGTGGCAGAGCCTACAGATAATGCTGAGCAAATTGTGGCTAAAGCATTACGAAATATGAATTAAGTATCGGCAGTATAACATTTAATAAAATGACTAAAAAGTAGAAGGAATAAAATGGAACAAGATAATAGATTTATATCAAGCACTAAAAATTTAAGTGATAGCGAAGTTGAAAACAAACTTCGCCCTGTTACATTTGATGAATATGTAGGGCAAGAAAAAATTAAAGGCAATTTGCGTGTGTTTATTGATGCGGCAAAGAAGCGTAAAGAAGCCCTTGACCATGTGTTATTATATGGCCCACCGGGGTTAGGTAAAACTACACTTAGCCATATTATTGCCAGTGAAATGGGCAGTCAAATTAAGGTTACCAGTGGCCCAGCCATTGAACACGCAGCGGACTTGGCGGCGGTATTAACCAACCTTAATAAAAACGATGTACTATTTATTGACGAAATTCACAGACTTAACCGTAGCGTGGAAGAAATATTATATCCAGCAATGGAAGACTTTGCACTTGACTTTATTGTAGGTAAAGGGCCATCAGCACGCAGTATGCGCCTTAAAATTCAACCGTTTACATTGATTGGTGCAACCACAAAAGCGGGCAACTTGTCTAGCCCTTTGCGTGATAGATTTGGCGTATTGGCACGCCTTGAAATGTACACTGCAGATGAAATTAAAACTATTATTAAGCGTAGCAGTAAAATATTAAATGTTGAAATTACCGATGATGCGGCGGATGAACTTGCAAGGCGTAGCCGAGGAACCCCTCGTATTGCCAACAGGATACTAAGGCGTGTAAGGGACTTTGTGCAAGTGGACGGTAAAAATATTGTGGAAGTAAGTGATGCTAAGCGTGCATTGGACCTTATGGATATTGATAGTTTAGGGCTAGACTACACCGATAAAAAGGTATTGGAAGCAATGATTGGCAAGTTTGATGGCGGACCAGTAGGGTTGGACACTTTGGCGGCATCTACTGGTGAGGAAAGCACTACCATTGAAGATGTAATAGAGCCATACTTGTTGCAACTGGGCTTTATTGCCCGAACCCCTAGGGGTAGAGTGTTGCTAAGGCCTGCTTATGAGCATTTTAATATACCAGTGCCTAAACATTTAAAACTAGAAGATGAGAGTAATGAATAACTATGATTAATTATACAAATGTAAATACTTATGACTATGATTTGCCCGAGGAATTAATTGCACAATCACCGCTTGAGCCTAGAGATAGTTCTAGGCTTATGGTTTTTGATAAGTCAAGCAACCAAATTGCACACAAGCATTTTTATGATATTAGTGACTACTTGGTGGCGGGTGATGTGCTGGTAATCAACAATACAAGAGTGTTGCCAGCAAGGTTGTATGGTTACAAATCAACTGGTGCAAAATTAGAAGTGTTGCTACTTAAACGCCATAACCTAAATATTTGGGAGTGCTTGATGAAACCAGCCAAGCGCTTGCATATTGGCGATGAATTGGTGTTTAATGAAGAATTAAAGTGCAAGTTGCTAGAGATTATGCCAGACGGCAACCGCAAGATTGAATTTATATATGATGGCGTGTTGGAAGATATATTGTCAAGAGTGGGTCAAATGCCACTGCCACCATACATACATGAAAAATTAAGCAATCAAGAGCGCTATCAAACGGTGTATAGCAAGCAAACCACATCTTCAGCCGCTCCAACGGCTGGGCTACATTTTACACGTGAACTTATGGAAAAGTTAAAGGATAAGGGTGTGATTTTTGCCGAAGTGACGCTTGATGTTGGACTTGGAACTTTCCGTCCGTGCAAGGAAGAAGATATTACCAAGCACGATATGCATACTGAGCACTATTCAATAAGTAAGGAAACTTGTGATATTATCAACAAGGCAAAAGCGGAAGGCAGAAGGGTTATTGCTGTAGGTACTACTAGTGTGCGCACACTTGAAAGCGTGGCAAAATATGGTTTACCGCTCAAGCCAACAAGCGATGATACATCAATATTTATTTATCCGCCGTATCAGTTTAAGGTGGTGGATGCATTAATTACCAACTTCCATCTTCCTAAATCTACGCTCGTTATGCTAGTGTCAGCATTTGCAGGGCTTGAAAATACGATGAACTTGTACAAAACTGCAGTAAATGATAAATATCGCTTTTTCTCGTTTGGCGATGCGATGTTTATACATTAAATAAGGCGTAATGCCTTATTTTTTGTTGGGCTATTGACAAATTGAAAAGTTGTGGTAAAATAGCACTGCTTAAAGGAGAAAATATGGGCAGATTGATATTAAGTATGGCTGAGTGGAAGGATGCGTTTAGAATGTATTACAAACAATATGGTTCGCTGGCGGGTATGTCTACCACTGAAGTGTATGATTATTATGGTATGGAAATTAATATTGGCACAATGCTAGCCGTTTTGCGTAGCAAGAAGAGAAAAGGTTTGCTTATTCAAAGAACTATTGCAGAACTTGAAAGTATGGGGATATGTTGGTGCCCAAGTGTTGTAAATGTGCTTAAGAAATATTATGAAGAATTTGGCACAATAAACAATATTGACAAAGGTACTGAGTTTAACTATTATGGAAAAATTTATAATATACATTCAGTGCGTGTTCATGTTAAAAATCTATATAATAAAAAAGATTATCCCGAAGATATTATGCAAGAACTTAAAAGTATGGGCATTGAAGAACGTAAGGACAGATTAGGTGTGTTTAGAGCGTACTGCGCACAGTTTGGAACACTTAGAAATATTAAGCAAAAGGACACTTTTGAGTATAAAGGTAAAGTTATAGGTATTGGCAAAAAGCTTGCAAATTTTAAATACTATTATCGAACTGGAAGGTTAAGCGAAAGTGAAATTAAAGCGCTCACTGAAATGGGCTTTGTGTTTGGTTATGATAAGTTGCAACCATTAAGAGAATATTATAAGGAACATGGCACAATTAGCACGGTTATGTTACATAAACTTAAAGAGTTGATTAGAAGTTTAAGAGAATCATATGCAAATGGACTTTTGTCACAACCAATAGTTGATGAACTTGAAAGTATGGGGATGGTATGGCGAGTGAAGAAAACATATTTTATCACCAACAAACTTGAATTGTTTGAAGCATACTTTGAACAATTTGGCACACTTGCAAACATTAATAGTTTAACCACTTTTGAATATAATGGCGAAGTTATTAATATAGGTATTATGGCAATAAATATGCGTAGACCAGAGCGTATGGTAAAAATGACAGATGATGAAAAACAACGACTAACTAAAATGGGATTTGTTTGGGACACAAAAAATAAAAGGGCATCAACACCTATCAATAATGATGAGTGTAGTAAAATCAAATAATTAAGTAAACAAGGTTTGATAGAACCTTGTTTTATATTGACAATAAAGTTAGTTTAAGGTATAATAAATATGCAAATAAATATTGTTTGAAGGGAATTTGTAATATAATTGACAATTAAAGGAAATATATGGAAAAGTTTAAGTTTACAGTTACACATATTGATAAAAACAGTGGGGCAAGGACTGGTATTTTGCACACACCACATGGCGATATTTTAACGCCTATATTTATGCCAGTGGGCACACAAGCAACGGTTAAAAGTTTGACTAGCCAAGATTTGTACGATATTGAAGCGCAAATAATACTTGCCAACACTTATCATTTGTTTATCAGGCCAGGTCACGAGTTGGTTAAAAAAGCAGGTGGATTGCACAAATTTATGAACTTTAATCGCCCAATGCTTACTGATAGTGGCGGTTTTCAAGTGTTTTCGTTGTCAAAGTTGCGTAAAATTACGGAAGATGGTGTTGAGTTTAGAAATCATTTAAGCGGGGAAAAGTTGTTTATCAGCCCTGAAAAAGCCATTGAAATTGAAAATGCGCTAGGTGCAGATATCATTATGGCGTTTGATGTGTGTAGCGAATATGGCATTAGTTACAAAAAGGCGGAAGAAAATATGTATCGCACACTCAATTGGCTGGAAAGATGCTATAACACACAAAAAAATGAAAACCAAATGTTATTTCCTATTGTGCAAGGTGCGTTTTTTAAGGACTTGCGCCTAAAAAGTTTGGAAGAAACCAAAAAGTATGCCAAATGCGGTCTTGCTATTGGTGGTCTTAGCGTGGGCGAACCTCAAGA